>CAYLMZ010000131.1:0-5722 GCA_964385035.1 uncultured Loktanella sp. | reverse complement strand
ATCGCCATTCTCGGCATGGACGAACTGTCAGAAGAAGACAAACTGACCGTTGCCCGCGCCCGTAAGATCGAGCGTTTCTTGTCGCAGCCATTTGACGTGGCACAGGTCTTCACTGGTTCCCCTGGTGTTCAGGTGCCGCTCGAAGACACAATCGCTTCGTTCAAGGCTGTTGTGGCTGGTGAGTATGACCACCTGCCAGAAGGCGCCTTCTACATGGTTGGCGGCATCGACGAAGTGAAGGCGAAAGCCGAAAAGATGGCTGCCGACGCAGCTTAAGTAACCCTGTAAGGAGCCAATCATGGCAAACCTACAATTCGATCTGGTCTCGCCCGAACGCCGCCTGGCGTCGGTCGAGGCGTCCGAGGTCCAGATCCCCGGTGCGGATGGCGACATGACAGCAATGGCTGACCATGCCCCGACCATCACAACATTGCGCCCGGGTCTTCTGACCGTGGTGCATGGCGGTGGGTCTGACAGTTACGTTGTCTCAGGTGGTTTCGCTGAAATCACAGCTGGCAGCGTCTCTGTTCTGGCTGAGCGTGCCTTGCCACAGGCCGAGGTCACGCAAGAGATCTATGACCAGATGGTTGAAGAGGCCAAGACCGCTTACGGTCAGGCCCAAGAGACCTTCAAGAATGAACCGGGCCCTGTTGACGACGCAGCAAAGCTGCTCTCTGATATGGTAGCGATCGGTGGGCATATTGGCCTGACGCCAAAGTCCTGATCCCGGTGACATGAATTGAAAAGCCCCGCTCTTGCGGGGCTTTTTTTCTGCGCTATTGCAAAAGCGCGGAGATTGTCCCGACGCCATAAAGGCTCGGGGCTCCATCAACGGTTGTCACCATGCTGCCGTCCAGTCCGGTATTCGTCCCCCGTGCCCTGAGACCTTCACCACCCGCACCATAAAGCCCGCCTACCAACGTGCCGTCGATATCAAAGACATTGAGGCCGCTATCAAGTTCACCGTCGATATCGAGCGTTACAACAGAATTGCCCGCTGGACCTTCGGTGACGCTGCCGTTCGTGATTGCGATTGTCCCACTGTAGTTTACGACTTGATCAACAAGGTTCTCATCCTTGGTGATTCCGACAAAGTCCGTCGCGCTTCCCGTCATGGATAGATCCGAAAGCGTCAGGGTCAGTGTGGCCGACCCAGCAACATTCGCGCCAATCGTCGCGGTTCCGGTCAGGATTTCCAGATAACCTGCATATGTCATCGTGCCGAGGGGAGGTGGTAGCGCTGCAAAGTTGGTTGTGACACCACCCTGAACCGAGGCCGGGCCCATAGCCGCCACAGCGGGGCGTATTGTATCGAGGTATGCCGTGCGCTCTTCAGGTGTTGCGACAAAAAGCGCAGAGGGAGGCGGTCCACCGCCATCACCGCCATCACCGCCGCTACCGCCGCCGTCGCCGCCACCATTCCCGCCGTTGTCTTCGCCCCCACTATCAGTGGTTCCTGTGGTGCTGGCCGCCCCACAGGCAGAAAGACTTGCGACGAAGATAGCCAACGCCAAAATACGGACAGAATTCCAGACCATTGTGACAGCGCCTCCAATATGGCTTAACCAATTTGAAACGACTTAGACTCAATTTCTTAACCAAACCTTAGCGCGGCTTTCCAACCCACAGACGGAAGCGATTATTCATGCTAGACCGTGCAAAACATTTACAGGGACAGTTGGGCGTCTCATGCGACGATTAAAGAGTGGTGTTGTTGGGATCGATCACGGCGAAGCGGTGATGTTCTCGGACTTTGAAGATGATGGCCAAATGTGGCGTGGGGACGGCCCGCGCCAATCCCGTGAGCGCGTGGTTTTTTCGGCCCCCTACAAATCAGCCCCGCATGTGCAAGTCTCGATTTCGATGTGGGATATTTCCAATAAGTCCAACATTCGTGCCGATGTTCAGGCAGAAAAGGTCACGACCGAAGGCTTTGAAATCGTTTTTAGGACGTGGAGTGACACACAGGTGGCACGCATCCGTGTCGCATGGACGGCCATTGGTGAGCTGCCGCATGAGGACGATTGGGATCTCTACTAAGGAAAAAAACGTGTTTGCCCGATAATTGTTTCCCCAGAGCTGCTGCGAAATTAAAAAAATGGCAATCCAATGGATACTTTTGGATAGATTAAGGCAAAATTTAGAGACTCCTGCCACAAACTTGCCTATACGTAACCTATAGTTTTTTAGATTGGCCGTATTTTATGCCTATTAGTGTCATCGAAGTTAGCAACCGGCGCGCGCAGCTCCTCAAGGCGAAAGCCACAAAAAAACTTAAGGAACTCCGCCGGGAAACCCGTTCCGCGATGCAGCGTTACGAGGGTGAAACCGATCTGTGTGAGGTTGAGCAAGAGACATATGATGATTTGAATATGTCGATGGTCATCCTGAACGCGATCAGCGATCACGTCATTCGGCATGACGTTCTTCCAAAGTCTTGGGACGAATTCACGCTTGGGTCAAAATTCGAAAAAGAATTCACGCCACTCTTGCGGTCAAACGAGGAAGGGGACCTTTGGGTCGACTACTTTGATTTTGATCGTCCTGAGGATCTGATGCGTTTCGTTGTTGGGAATGCTGCTGCTGTCTTTACCAAGCAAACGACCCCGACACCCCAGCGCCCCACGATGAAGGCGCAACCGGCCCAGCAAACCCAGCAGGCGCGCCAACCAGAGCCCAAGGCGGCCGAGGCGAGCGGTGCAGGCGAGAGCCTAATGGATATGATCCGCGCCCGCATGCCGAGTAGCGGACAAACCCACTACTCTCCTAAGCGGACATAACCAGATACAAAAACGCCCCCGGATTACGAGGGCGTTTTTGCCTTGTGTGTTTATTCCGCTGCGTAGAGGCCCTCATAGATTGGGCCGAGTGTCTTGTGATCAAAGAGCGACGAAACTGAGGTCCCGTTCCAGGTATTTAAAATTGCCTGTGCAAACATCGGGGCTGTCGGCACGATCCGGATATTCTTGCATGCCTTGACAGCATCAGTCGCCTGAATGGTGTCGGTAATGACAAGGCTCTTCATCACGGACTTTGAAACCCGATCGACGGCGGGACCTGACAGCACACCATGGGTGATGTAGGCGTGCACTTCTTTCGCTCCGTTTTCGATCAAGACCTGCGCGGCTTTGCAAAGTGTTCCGGCCGTGTCCACAATGTCGTCGACAATTACGCAGACCTTGTCTTTGACGTCACCGATTACAGTCATCTCAGCAACTTCACCGGGCTTGCCGCGACGTTTGTCGACAATCGACAGAGGTGCGCCGATCCGCTGCGCCAAGTCACGCGCACGAGCCACGCCGCCAACATCAGGTGAAACCACCATAACATCGTTCATCTTGCCGCGGAAATTATGCATCGCATCCAGCGCATAGATGGGCGAGGCATAAAGGTTATCGACCGGGATATCGAAAAAACCCTGAATCTGCGTTGCGTGCAAATCCAGGGTTAAAACGCGTTCGATGCCAGCTTCGACGATCATATTCGAGACCAGTTTCGCCGTGATCGGTGTGCGGGCTTTGGACCGGCGATCCTGTCGGGCATAGCCGAAATACGGGATCACTGCAGTAATCCGCGCCGCCGAAGACCGGCGCAATGCATCCGCGATGATCAACAACTCCATCAGATTGTCATTGGCAGGGTTTGATGTCGGCTGAACGATGAACATGTCCTCGCCCCGCACATTTTCAAACACTTCGACAAAGACTTCCCCGTCATTGAACCGCTCAACCCGCGCATCACACAAGCCAACATCCATCCCACGGTGCATTGACATGCGTCGTGCAATCGCATTTGCAAGCGGCTGGTTGGCGTTGCCTGCAATCAGCTTGGGTTCAATCATGGTGGGCATGGGAATGGGTCCTTTGGCAGAAGGGACGTTACGCTAATGTAACAGATTCGTGGCGTTGACACCGCGTAGCACAAGCTTACCGTCTCGCAAACAATGTCCCGCGTCAGGAGTCGCAAATGCCACATATTGATTACTACTTCGCCACACTTTCCCCGTTCACCTATCTCAGCGGGACACGCCCGGCGGAGCTGGCGAAAAAACATGGGGCCACGATCACATATAAGCCGCTGGATATCATGGCGCTGTTCGGCCGGACAGGTGGGGTGCCACCAAAAGACCGCCATCCCAACCGGCAGGAATACCGCCTGCAAGATATGGCGCGCCGGGCCAAGGTTGTCGGCAAGCCTCTGAACCTCAAGCCGATGTTTTGGCCAACAAACGGCGCGCCCTCTGCCTATGCGATCATCGCGGCGCAAAACGCCGGGCACGACGTAGCTGAGCTTGTCACGGCTCTTGGCGCGGCCTGCTGGGCTGAAGAGCGCGACATCAGCCAGGATGATGTGGTGCGCGACTGCCTTGAGAAATGTGGTTTGGATCCTGCTTTGGCGGATGCGGACATGCTGACTAGCGCCGACACATTTGCCCGCAATCTAGAAGATGCGGTGAGTGCTGGTGCCTTCGGCGCACCTTTCTTTATCACCGATACCGACCAACGGTTCTGGGGTGAGGACCGTATTGCCGACCTTGACGCCTATCTGGGCGGCAAGCTCTAAGTGTCGATGATCCATCATGTCGAGGTCGGCGCGGAGACGCGCCGCCTCATGATCCATTGCATGTTGGCCCGCCATGAGGTGCTCTTGCCGCTGGCCCATGCTTTGGGCGGTGCGACCCTCTTCGACATGCCCGGGCATGGCCAGAGCATGGATTGGGATGGCGTATCACCCTATCAGGCTCAGGTCGCGGGTATCGCGGCGGGTATGTGCGACGGACCTACACATATTATCGGGCATTCCTTTGGTGCGACGGCTGCGCTGCGTTTGGCGGTGGAGCAGCCTGAGAAAGTGAACCGGCTGACCCTGATTGAACCGGTCTTCTTTGCCGCTGCCAAAGGCACCGATGCACATGCCGCCTATGCCAAGACATTCCGCCCCTTTGTTGCTGCTATGCTGCAAGGGGATGAGGACCGCGCCGCCGAGATATTCAATGGTTTCTGGAGCAGTGCTATCTGGGCCGACATTCCCGCTCCAATGCGCGCCTATCTGACAGAGCGTATCCATCTGGTCGTGGCCAGCGGCGCGGAACTTGAGGAGGATACAGACGGTATCACCTCAGCCGAGCGCCTTGGTCAGATCAATGTGCCGGTTACGTTGATCCGCGGCGCAAACACGCAACCGGTCATCGGAGCAATCCATGACAGGCTGGTTGCACGCTTGCCGCATGCTTCGGATCACGTTGTGGCTGGTGCCGGGCACATGTTGCCGCTGCGCAAGCCCTTTATCCCGAAAGTGGCCGAGATTATCCGCGCAGCAGAGACAGGAACTGACTGACAGCGTCTTCGCTAGCCGACCAATCGGTGACAAGCCGCCCGATCAGTGGCTCATCCGGATCCCCGGCAGAGACGTCGCCATTCATCGTGTAATAGACCGCACCGCCATCGAGCATCCGTTTGTGCTCGGCTCGTGGCATCTCGAAAAAGATGATATTGGCCTCGGACGGGTAGAGCATCTTGGCCCCGTTGTGCTTTGCCAACCCTTCGGCGAGTTGTGCACAACGCGCGTTGGCGGCCCGGGCCATCTCCAGCCACAACCCGTTCTCTAGATACGCCTGCATCTGCGCCGACAGATAACGGTGCTTGGACAACAGATGCCCGCCGCGTTTGCGCCGCAACTCGAACTCCCAAGCTAATTCCGGGTCAAAGATCACGCAGGCCTC
>CAYLMZ010000130.1:0-5743 GCA_964385035.1 uncultured Loktanella sp. | reverse complement strand
GCGGCCAATGGGGCTTTCACGCGCATCAGGTCCATCCCCTCCAGCGCACCAAGCAGAGCATCAAGGCGGGCAACCTGCTCCGGGTGACCGGGTGGGGTCACATGGTCAAAGCATTCTTCATGAGTAATCAAAGCTGTTGTCATGGGGCTAACAGACCCCGTTCGACGCGCAACTACAAGCTTCTCATGTTCATTTCTTCCGGGGCTCCGCCCGTTCCCGGCTCAAACGCGCCACTGGCGCGTTTGCGAGACACCGCTCACCCTCCGCCGGAGGCAAAAATCTCTTTTGGCTGACCGCTCTACTCTGGCGCCAACATATAACCAGCACCGCGCACGGTTTGCAGATAGCGGGGCTGCTTGGGGTCAACCTCGATCTTGCGGCGCAAGCGCGTGATCTGGACATCCACGGCACGCTCTTGGGTTTGCCCACCAGAGCGGCTGAGTTCTTCAACCAAACGGGCGCGCGTGACAGCTTCACCCGGACAGCCCGAGAAGATCTTCATCAATTGGCTCTCGGTGGCGGTGAGGCGGACGAGCTTCTCGCCATGCCACATCTCACCACGTTCGATGTCGTAGCGAATTGGGCCAAGGTTCAGGACCTTCGGCAAAACCACAGCAGGCTCGGCGGCTGGAACGCGGCGCAAAATGGCATTGATGCGCAAGAGCAGTTCCTTGGGCTCAAACGGTTTGGCCAAATAGTCATCTGCCCCGGCCTCAAGACCGGTGATCCGGTCATCGGTGCCACCCTTGGCGGTCAGCAACATAATCGGGGTCGTGATGGTCTGGCGCAAATCACGGCAAAGGGACATGCCATCCTCACCGGGCATCATGACGTCCAAAACGATCAAATCAAACTCAAGGCCGGACAAGATCCGGCGGGCGTGGGCGGCATCGCGGGCTGTTGAAACGAGAAACCCGGACCGCATCAGGAATTTCTGTAAGAGCCCCCGAATGCGTTCATCATCATCGACAATCAACAGATGGGCGTCATCATTACTCATTCGTTACGGTCCTTCATCGCCTCGTAATGCAGGCGCGCATCTTCATCCATCATCGCCTCCAGCACCTGCCGGAAACCGGCGACCGCGTCGGGCCCGGCGGCGCGATAAGCCACGCGCATCCGGTCGCGCTGGGCATCAGACAAAGCACGCTCCAACGCAGCACCCGTCTCTGTCAGATGCAAATGACGCTCTCGCTTGTCACGTTTTCCAACACTGCTCTCTACCAAACCGTCTTCGATCAATGTGCGCAAGACACGATTGAGCGATTGTTTTGTAACCCCCAGGATCGACAGAAGGTTATTCACGGTGGTCCCGGGACTGCGGTTGATAAAATGGATCGCCCGATGATGAGCGCGGCCATATGACTTTTCGGCTAAAATCCGATCAGGATCGGCGGTAAACCCGCGGTAGGCGAAAAACATCGCCTCAATCCCTTTGCGCAACTGCTCATCCGTCAGAAACAGCAGGCTTTGGCCCATCTGCGGCGGCAATCCTTCGTGCATGCGCCCCTCCTTTGTCTTTGACCTGATAATACGTCAGCTTTGTTGACATTCCAAGAATCAACTGGTAGCGAAACGCAGAAACTACGCAACATTATGTCCGAAACGGACCTAACAGCGTAACAAATGCAAATGGGATGGAGGCAGCAATGGCTGGCGCATACGACGATAGAGACGGAAAAATCTGGATGGACGGCCAGCTGGTCGATTGGCGTTCGGCCAATGTGCACATCCTGACACATGCCATGCACTATGCGTCTTCTGTGTTCGAAGGCGAGCGGTGCTACTCCGGCAAGATCTTCAAATCACGCGAACATTCAGAGCGCCTGATCCAATCGGGCAAATTGATTGATTTCGATATCCCCTACACCGTCGACCAGATCGAAGAGGCCAAGCAAGCCGCCCTCGACGCCAATGGCCTCAAAGACGCTTATGTGCGTGCCGTTGCATGGCGCGGCGCGGGCGAAGACATGGGTGTCGCCTCTGCGCGCAACCCGGTCCACATGGCGGTCGCGGTCTGGGAATGGGGCAACTACTACGGCGATGCCAAGATGAAGGGCGCCAAGCTCGACATCGCGAAATGGAAACGCCCCAGCCCTGAAACGGCCCCGTCTCAGGCGAAAGCAGCGGGCCTTTACATGATCGCGACCATGTCCAAGCACGCAGCCGAGGCCAAAGGGTGTTCGGATGCGATGATGTTCGACTACCGCGGTTACGTGGCCGAAGCGACAGGGGCAAACATCTTCTTCGTCAAAGACGGAGAGGTCCACACACCAAATGCCGACGCCTTCCTCAACGGCATTACCCGCCAGACGGTTATCGGCATGCTCAAAGACAAAGGCCTGACCGTGCACGAGCGGGTCATTATGCCCGAGGAACTCGAAGGGTTCGAACAGTGCTGGCTGACAGGCACAGCCGCCGAAGTGACCCCAGTCGGCCAGATCGGCGACTATAACTTTGAAGTCGGGGCCATCACCCGCGAGATTTCCGAAGACTACGAAAAGCTCGTGCGGGTCTAGACCACAGATTTGACCAATCGATCAAAGGGGCGCAACAGCGCCCCTTTTTGGTTTAAGACTGCTCCGACTGCCGTGCGCAACGCAGAAAATGCGCGGCGCGCTGGGCGTTCGCACGGGTCCGCGTGCGGCGCTGCAAGGTCAATGTCTCGGATCGGGGCAATGTTTTGCCGGCCACGGTGATGGCCTGCTTAAGGTTGGAATCACGCCGATCTTCAGCCCGGTCGAGTATGTGTTTCATCATCTCATCCTCCGTGATTTGGACCCCCACCATAACATAAATCCGCGCAACTTGCGTGATCATCGCGTCTTTGTCGCCAATTCAAGGCCAATAATTGCCGAAACCGCTGAATTGACTTCAAAATCTAAACAACATTTTTGCGATCATGGCAGAGCGGGTCAAACTTCCGACGGGATTTATCGGCAGTTTACGTCAAGTTTTAAGAGTGACTGGTCACCCATGGTTCTGCCTGACAATCGCAACGCACCACCCAACCCAAACAGGACCCGCATTTCCGAAAGCGAGTTCCGGTTGCGGAACCTGCTCAAGCACGCGCCACAGGACCTCTGGCTGGATACGATCCGGCGGACGCGAGGCGACGGACACAACGGTCTGGTCTATTGGATGCTCAACCAACCGCAGTGCGACTTTGCTGTGGCAGCGCACGCCTTTTACCGCAGCAACCCTGCTGACCACGTGGACAACCCCAAACCGCTTCCCGCACGTCCCGGACCAGACAATCTCTTTGCAGTCGTCCTGTTCAACTGGGACACAGGGTCGTTTCGGACGCACAATCTGAAGGTCGAAGCGCAGGATGCCCATCCGCGCATGATCAGGCGGCTCAACCAAAAGCTGATGGTGCTGCCCAAAGGCGGCTTGCCGTTCCGGGTGCCGCAAGAGCTCGCACAACCTGTTGGTGGCACCTCCGCTTCTGTGCCCGCCAGCTTTTCGCCCGATGACGTGAACTATGTCTGGTCACTCTATGCCGATCTGGGGCTCAACGTGCCGGACAGCCCCCCGGGATTTCAGCGCAGCCTCGCCAAAGCCAAGAACCTGATGCGCAGTATCGGGCTCAAGCGCTAGCCGCCCACATTCCCGGTGGCTTTACGCTGCTGCGCGCGCTGCAGGCCAAGCTTGCGTTCGCGCCAAATGATCAGAACACCTGCGCAAATCACTATGCCCGCACCCAAAAGCATCGTGACGGTCGGCACCTCGTCAAAGATGAAATACCCGATGATCAGGGCCAAGAGCATCGACGTATAATCAAAGGGCGCCACCAGCGACGCATCAGCATAGCGATAGCTCGACGTCAGCAATATCTGCCCGATCCCGCCCAGCAATCCTGCCATGACCAGCATCAAAGTGACCTCCCACCCCGGCACGACCCAACCCCATGGCAAGGTCAAAAGCGCCATGCAGGACGAGGTGATCGTAAACCAGAACACAATCGCTGCCGTGGTTTCAGTCTGCACCAGTTTACGGACAAAGACCTGCGCCAAAGCCGCCAGTACCGCGCCCATCAACACCACAACAGCACCCAAAGTCTCGGACGTGTTCAGCGAAGCGCCCACTGACAGACGCGGGGACAGCACGATCAACACCCCAACCATGCCCAATGCGACCGCAGACAAGCGAAAGACACGCACGTCTTCGCCCAGAAACATCGCCGCAAAGATCACAACCAACAAAGGGGCAGCATAACCGATGGCGGTCACTTCGGGTAAAGGCAGCAATCCCAATCCGGTAAAACCCAGCCCCATGGCGCTGGTGCCCACTAAACCACGCCACACATGGCCCATCGGGTTCTTGGTCTTCCAGCCATGACGCAATTCATGCCGGATCGCGAGCCAGCCAATGATGATCGGCAAGGCAAAGAAGGACCGGAAAAACACCGCCTGCCCTGGCGGGACCTCCGCGGACGATGCCTTGATCAAGCTCGCCATGGCCATGAACATGCAGACAGACAGGATTTTAAAGACAATGCCGCGCAGCGGTTGCATGGGTGGCCCCTTTCAGGGGCACATTAGGCTGGGGGCTTTTCGGGCGAAACCCCTATTGCGGGATGATCTTGATGGCGTCGCCCGCATCGCGAATAACCAACACCGCACCATCCCGCAGCACCTCAACATCGCGCAGGCGGCCCAGCCCGGTCAGGATACGCTCTTCACCGACCACCCGGTCACCGTCCAGTTTCAGACGGACCATGCCGCCGGGGTTCAACGATGCAATCAGCAAATCCCCCTGCCAAGGCCCGTAAGACCCGTCATAGAACGTCATACCTGACGGGGCGATCACGGGATCCCAATAGTAAACAGGCTCCGCAAAGCCATCAGCCCGCGCCAAACCGTCACCGACGTCAGAGCCGCGATAATTGATCCCATAGCTGACCACCGGCCACCCATAATTTACGCCAGCCTCAGGACGGTTCAGTTCATCACCACCGCGTGGCCCATGCTCCACCGTCCAAAGCCTGCCACCAGCATCCAAGGCGGCACCTTGGGCATTGCGATGCCCGGACGACCAGATCAAATCGTCACCAGCACGACCGACGAACGGATTGTCAGCAGGGGCAGAGCCATCGCGGTTCACCCGCACAACCTTGCCAACAGTGCTGCCCATGTCCTGCACCAGATCACCACGATCCCCCTCACCACGGTCACCGGTTGTGACAACGACGGTGCCATCCGCCAAAGGAACAACGCGCGCGCCGAAATGACGACCGCCACGAACCGCAGGGTCCTGTACGAAAATATCGCGGACCTCTGACAAACTGCCGTCACTGCCCAAAACGCCGCTGGCCGCCGCCGTGACAGCACCCCCGCGCACATCTTTGGCATAGGTCCAGAAAATCGTGCGATCACGCGCAAAATCAGGCGAAGCATTCACATCCAGCAAGCCACCCTGCCCACCAACCTCAACATCCGGCAAACCTGACAGGGGGCGGGTGACGCTGCCATCAGCATTGATGATCCGCATGTCGCCGCCGATCTCCGTCACCAAGAACTGACCCGATGGCAGCGCATCAATCCCCCAGGGACGATCAAGACCCGTGGCAAAAACCTCTGTCCGCACAGATGTCTCCGCCAAAGCAGGCGCGCGCGTCTGGTTCTCAAACGCCGGGGCAAAATCAGCATTGGGGCGGCCTTGATCGACTTGGGCCATTGCCGCGACAGGAAGTGCCAACAAAACGAGGGTGCGCAAAAACATGTCTCAATCCTCCTTGAGG
>CAYLMZ010000129.1:0-5762 GCA_964385035.1 uncultured Loktanella sp. | reverse complement strand
CGCTGACCTTCCGCCGGTCCTGCCGCGAAGGCATCTGCGGGTCCTGCGCGATGAACATTGACGGCACCAACACGCTGGCCTGCATCTATGGCATGGACGAGATCAAAGGTGACGTGAAAATCTACCCTCTGCCCCACATGCCAGTTATCAAGGACCTGATCCCTGATCTGACCCATTTCTATGCCCAGCACGCCAGCATCATGCCGTGGTTGGAAACCAAGACGAACCGTCCTGCAAAGGAATGGAAGCAGTCGATTGAAGACCGCAAAAAGCTGGATGGACTATATGAATGCGTCATGTGCGCATCCTGCTCCACATCATGCCCGTCCTACTGGTGGAACGGTGATAGGTATCTGGGGCCAGCTGCACTCTTGCATGCCTACCGCTGGATCATTGATAGCCGCGATGAGGCGACAGGCGAACGTCTGGATCAATTGGAAGACCCGTTCAAACTCTATCGCTGCCACACGATCATGAACTGCGCAAAGACGTGCCCGAAGGGTCTGAACCCGGCCAAGGCCATTTCGCATATCAAGAAAATGATGGTTGAACGCGTGGTTTGATCGCGACTGTTGAGGGGGGCTGTCTGCCCCCCGCTGACGCCCCCCCGAGGATATTTTCGGGCCAATAATAACAAATTGTTAACCATCCCGCTGCAAGCTTTGGTTGCGGTACAGGCGGGGACGCCGATGGCCGTGGCCGGTAATGACCGGAAAGGCGCGTCACCCCACATATGACGCGCCTTTATTATTGGCCCAAAAGTATCCTGGGGTGAGGTGCGGCACGCACCGAGGGGCAAAGCCCCTTATGCAAAAGCGGCTTCCAGCGCAATTTCCACCATATCGCCAAAGGTTTTCTCGCGGTCTTCTGAGGGGAGTGCTTCGTGGGTGATCAGGTGATCACTGACTGTCAGCACCGCCAAAGCGCGGCGATTGTAGCGTGCCGCGAGGTTATAGAGCTCGGCAGCTTCCATCTCCACACCGAGAATGCCGTGGCGGATCATCTGTTCGTTCAGGTCAGGGCGTTCATCGTAGAAAACATCTGATGAGTAGATACCGCCCACGTGCGTGGGCACGCCCCGCGCCTTTGCTGCATCATGCGCTGCTGCCAATAGACCATAGTCGGCACAGGGTGCGAAATTCAGCTCTTTGAAGATGCCACGCGAGGGGGTCGAAAGAGTGGATGCCGTCATTGCAAGGATCACGTCACGGATGCCGACGTGGTCTTGCATGCCCCCGCAGGACCCGATCCGGATCAGCGTTTGTGCGTCGTAGTCTTTGATCAATTCGTTTGCATAAATCGACAGCGACGGCATTCCCATGCCAGAGCCCTGGATCGTGACAGGATGACCTTTCCAGGTGCCCGTGAACCCCAGCATCCCGCGCACTTCGTTGATGCAGCGGGCGTTTTCCAGAAACGTTTCTGCTGCCCATTTCGCGCGGTAGGGATCGCCTGGCATCAGGACGGTTGGGGCGATATCGCCTTTGGCTGCGCCGATGTGGACTGTCATGCTGACCTCTCAATTCTATGAAAGGTCAGTCTATGTGTTCAAACCGAAGTGTGAAGCCTTATTCCGCTGCCACAGACCGTGGGTCCACCAAGGTCACGATATCTGCCATGATCTTGTTCAGCTCAAAATCCTTGGGTGTGTAGACTTTGGCCACGCCCATTGCCCGCAATGCAGCGGCGTCGTCGTCAGGAATGATGCCGCCCGCGATGACAGGAATATGGCTAATGCCCGCACTGCGCAGCCGGTCCATCACATCACGGACCAGCGGAATATGTGAGCCTGACAGGATCGAGAGCCCTATCACGTGCACTTCACCATTCTGTGCCGCTGTCACGATTTCTTCGGGGGTAAGGCGGATGCCTTCGTAGTCAATCTCCATCCCACAATCGCGCGCGCGTGCCGCGATTTGTTCGGCCCCGTTGGAATGACCGTCGAGCCCCGGTTTGCCCACAAGGAATTTCAACCGGCGACCGAGGGCTGTGCTGACCCGATCCACCTGCTCGCGCAGCTCATCAAGGCCCTCTGTCCTATTCGACGGGTTGCTGCTGACGCCGGTTGGTGCCCGGTACTGGCCAAAGACATTGCGGATCACATCCGCCCATTCCCCGGTTGTCACACCGGCGCGGGCGCAGGCGATGGATGGCACCATAATGTTGCTGCCGTCTTTGGCGGCTTTGCGCAAAGCCGACAGTGCCGCCGTCACGGCCTCTGCGTCGCGGTTGGTTTTCCACTCTGCAAGGCGGCGGAGTTGGTCAGCTTCGGCTTCCGGGTCGGCGACCATGATCGCATCGTCGCCTGCCGTCAGGGGCGACGGTTCACCGGATTGCCATTTGTTCACCCCGACGACTGTCGTCTCGCCCCGTTCAATCCCGCCGATGCGGGCGGCGTTGCTTTCGACAAGCCGGGATTTCATGTAGGCAATCGCATCTTTCGCCCCGCCCATCTCTTCGATCTGGGCGAGCTCGGCGCGCGCACCATCCTTGAGCTCATTCACCTTGCGGTCAATCGCCGGATTGCCATCGAACAGATCGTCAAATTCCAGCAGATCGGTTTCATAGGCGAGGATTTGTTGCATCCGCAGCGACCATTGCTGGTCCCATGGGCGCGGCAGGCCGAGTGCCTCGTTCCATGCAGGCAATTGCACCGCGCGTGCGCGGGCATTCTTGGAGAGTGTGACCGCCAGCGTTTCCAGAAGAATCCGGTAGACGTTGTTTTCGGGTTGCTGTTCGGTCAGGCCAAGCGAGTTGACCTGCACCCCGTAGCGAAAGCGCCGGTACTTGGGGTCTTCCACGCCGTAGCGGGTTTCGCAGATTTCGTCCCAAAGTTCGACGAAAGCCCGCATTTTGCAAAGCTCCGTCACGAAACGGATGCCTGCATTCACGAAGAATGAGATGCGGCCCACCATGGCCGGGAATTTGTCTGCCGGGACTTTGCCTTTGAGGTCGTCAAGGACGGCCGTTGCGGTCGCCAGCGCGAAGGCCAGTTCTTCTTCCGGTGTCGCCCCAGCCTCTTGCAGGTGGTAGGAACAGACGTTCATCGGGTTCCATTTGGGCAGATGCTCGCGTGTATAGGCCGCGACATCCGTGATCATGCGCAAAGAGGGCTCTGGTGGGCAGATATATGTGCCGCGGCTGAGGTATTCCTTGATGATGTCGTTTTGTACGGTGCCTTGCAGGGCAGAAATGTCTGCCCCCTGTTCTTCGGCAACAGCGATGTAAAGCGACAAGAGCCAAGGTGCCGTGGCGTTGATGGTCATCGACGTATTCATCTGATCTAGCGGAATCTGGTCAAACAGTGCCCGCATATCGCCCAGATGGCTCACAGGCACGCCGACCTTGCCAACTTCGCCTTTTGCAAGGATGTGATCACTATCATAGCCGGTCTGGGTTGGCAGATCGAAGGCCACCGACAGGCCCGTTTGCCCTTTGGCAAGGTTGCCCCGATAGAGCGCGTTCGACGCCGCCGCAGTCGAGTGGCCCGCATAGGTCCGGAAAAGCCAAGGGCGATCTTTCTGCGTCTGCGACATGGGCGGGTCTCCTGAATCACTTGGCGTAATTTAATTACGCATTTGACCCTGTTATATGTAATTTTATGCTACTGTCAATTCGCTGCGTTGCGGCATGGCGGGATTTACCTTTAGTCATATCAGTGTCACTTTCGCCGCTATGACGCAGACGGTCTCGATGCCCCTTTGGGCCTTTATCCTGATCATACTTTTCGCCGCGGTGACTTTCGCGTCCCATTTCCTGTTTCCGTCGGTGCGCTGGTTCTTTCGCACACGTGCTGAGCGTGTGATCTCGAAGTTGAACACGCGCTTGCAGCGCCCGATTGAGCCGTTCAAGCTGGCCCGTCGATACGACATGATCCAACGGTTGATTTATGATCCGGTGGTGACCGAAGCCATTGTGGAACACGCCCGCAAGGAAAAGATCCCTGAGAATGTCGCCTTTGAAAAAGCCCGCCGCTATGCCCGCGAGATTGTGCCATCGTTTTCAGCCACTGCCTATTTCACGATTGGGACGCGTCTGGCCCGTTGGCTGTCGAAATCGCTTTACCGGATTAAGCTGGGGACGTTTGATCGCAAGCGCCTGACCGAGATTGATCCTGACGCGACGGTCGTCTTTGTCATGAACCATCGCAGCAACATGGATTACGTGCTTGTCACCTATCTGGCCGCACGCGCAGGGGCCCTGTCTTATGCGGTGGGGGAATGGGCGCGGGTTTGGCCGCTTGCCCCGTTGATCCGGATGATGGGTGCTTTCTTTATCCGGCGAAAGTCCCGTGGGAACCTCTATCGTAAGGTGTTGGCCCGTTACGTGCAGATGGCCACGCGCGGTGGTGTGAGCCAGGCGGTCTTTCCCGAAGGCGGCCTGAGCTTGAACGGGTTTCTGGCTCCGCCACGGATGGGATTGCTGAATTACATGGTCGAGGATTTCGATCCTGACCAGCGCGAAGTCATCTTTGTGCCTGTTGCCATCAACTATGATCGCGTCTTGGAAGATACGATTTTGATTGCAGCTGACCAGTCGGGCACTCGTAAGTTCCGCCCATCATGGGGATCGGTTGCGCGGCGTGTCTTGCGGCATCTGGGTTTGCGGCTGACGGGGCGGTTCCGTGGTTTCGGGACAGCCTCGGTCAGTTTTGGTGAACCATTGGAACTGTCCAAATTTCACGCTGAAGGTGGGGCGGACCTGACTGAGTCCATTGCCAATGAGATCATGAAACGTATTGCCGATGTCACGCCGGTTCTTGGCGTTCCGCTTGTGGCACGGATTATTCTGCATGCTGATCCCATTGATCGCGAAGGCCTTGAGGGTCGCGTCGCCCGCGAACTGGCATTTCTGAACGACCGTCATTTGCCTGTGCCCCGCCGCAAACCCGAAGAGATTGTGAAAGACGCGCTAAGTCGTCTGCGGGCACGCGGCTTGGTCTCCGAATCTGATGATGCCATTGCGGCAACTGCGAAGGGCGGGCCCGTCCTGACATTTTATGCGAACACAATTGCCCATCATTTTGATGCAGTCGCAGCAAAATGTGGCGATATTTCTGCGGTCGCAGAGTAATTAAATTACAAAATGTAGTTTTTCAGGGTTGCAAAGTTACGCTGCAGTCGCATATTCAATCTCCAACGACGCCGATTCTGCGGCGCGGCACGAAACTGGATACAGCGTGATGGAGACAAACATGGCCCTCGACCAAACTGCAGCGACAGTGACCTATACTGCGCCCCAAAAGGACCTTTACGAGGTGGGCGAGATGCCCCCATTGGGTCACGTCCCTGCCGAGATGCACGCATGGACGATCCGCCGTGAACGCCACGGTGAGCCAGAGCAAGCCTTTCAGAAGGAAGTTGTTGCCTGCCCAAAGCCCGATAGCAACGAAGTCCTTGTTTTGGTCATGGCCGCTGGCGTGAACTACAACGGTGTTTGGGCCGGTCTTGGACAGCCGATCAGCCCATTTGACGTTCACGGTGCTGAATTCCACATCGCTGGTTCTGATGCGGCGGGCATCGTTTGGGCCGTCGGTGACAAGGTCAAGCGCTGGAAAGTGGGCGACGAAGTTGTCATCCATTGCAATCAGGATGATGGCGATGATGAGCACTGCAACGGTGGCGATCCGATGTTCTCTGAAAGCCAGCGCATCTGGGGCTATGAGACACCTGACGGGTCTTTTGCCCAGTTCACCTGTGTGCAGTCACAGCAGCTGATGCCGCGCCCCAAGCACCTGACATGGGAAGAAAGCGCCTGCTACA
>CAYLMZ010000128.1:0-6081 GCA_964385035.1 uncultured Loktanella sp. | reverse complement strand
CTATGGCCGGTTCAGAGGCAAGACGATCCGTTCGTCCCAACAAGAGTATCTTGATAAGGACCTTGCCGGTTTGTCGCCCGGTCCGGTGAGTTGGGAAGAGAACCCGGATCGCAATCCGCTTGATTTGGGCGCCCTGTTTGGCGGCAAAAACGTTTGGCTTGAAATCGGCTTTGGTGGCGGTGAACATCTGGTGCATATGGCCCAGAGCTATCCTGAGATCGGGTTGATTGGCTGTGAACCCTACATCAACGGCGTGGCGATGCTTTTGGGGAAAATTCGCAAGGCAGAGGTTACAAACCTTGCCGTACACCCCGGTGATGCCCGTGATCTCTTTGACGTGTTGCCACCGCAGTCATTGTCGAAAGTGTTCCTCAACTACCCCGACCCTTGGCCAAAGAAACGCCACCACCGGCGCCGCTTCGTGACGCCTGAGCACCTTGCGCCATTGCATGCGGTGATGAAGCCGGGGGCGGAGTTGAGGGTTGCCACAGATATTGCGGATTACGTGCGCCAGACCCTTGAACAAGTGCCGCGCCATGGGTTCGCATGGCTTGCCGAAGGTCCAAGCGATTGGCGGGAACCTTGGGGCGACTGGATTTCGACCCGCTATGAGCAAAAGGCCCTCCGAGAGGGACGCACCCCCCACTATCTGACGTTCCGCCGTTTGTGAGGGCAGGCGCCTCCGGCGGGAGTATTTTTGGCAAAATGATAAGGGGAATGGACCCCCTTAGAGCACTCGTTTAAGAGACAGCCAATCACAGAAGGAAGCATCCATGTCCGGCCACGGCACCCCAATTCCGATGACATCCCATCCTTGCGGTCCATTGCAGGGTGAGGCGCATGTGCCGGGCGACAAGTCGATCTCGCACCGCTCGTTGATCTTGGGTGCGATGGCGGTGGGCGAGACCAGGATTACAGGCCTTCTGGAAGGCGAGGATGTGCTTGATACTGCCAAGGCGATGCAGGCTTTTGGCGCCACTGTGACAAATCACGGGGGCGGGACGTGGACCGTGTCCGGAGTGGGCGTCGGCGGCTTTGCCGAGCCTGAGCAAGTGATTGATTGCGGCAATTCCGGCACTGGTGTCCGTTTGATCATGGGGGCGATGGCGACCTGTCCGATTGCGGTGACGTTCACTGGCGACGCCTCTTTGAATGGTCGCCCGATGGGGCGGGTGACTGAGCCTTTGGCGCTTTTTGGCACACAGGCTGTTGGTCGCAAGGGTGGGCGGTTGCCGATGACGCTTGTCGGGGCCGTTGATCCTGTGCCAGTGCGCTACACGGTGCCGGTGCCTTCGGCGCAGGTAAAATCGGCTGTTCTGCTCGCCGGTTTGAACGCTCCCGGTCAGACAGTTGTCATCGAAAAAGAAGCCACCCGGGATCATACCGAACGGATGTTGCAAGGTTTTGGTGCGACGCTGAGCGTCGAAGAAACCGATGAAGGGCGCGTGATCACTTTGGATGGTCAGCCTGAGTTGCAGCCGCAGACCATCGTCGTGCCGCGCGATCCGTCTTCTGCTGCTTTCCCGGTTTGTGCCGCGATCATTACGCCAGGCTCTGATGTGTTGGTACCGAACATTGGCCTGAACCCAACCCGTGCCGGGCTTTTCACCACGTTGCAAGAGATGGGGGCGGATCTGACCTTTGAGAATATGCGTGAAGAAGGCGGTGAACCTGTTGCGGATCTGCGTGCCAAGTATTCGCCCGATCTCAAGGGGATCGCCGTGCCACCTGCGCGTGCGGCCAGTATGATTGATGAATACCCTGTCCTGTCGGTTGTCGCCGCTTTCGCTGACGGTGTGACGGATATGCAGGGCGTCAAAGAACTGCGCGTGAAGGAAAGCGACCGGATCGATGCCATGGCCAAGGGCTTGCGCGCTGCCGGTGTGCATGTCGATGAGGGTGATGATTGGTGGCAGGTCACCGGTTTGGGGCATGGAAATGTGCCTGGCGGCGCGACCGTCGCGAGTGAGCTTGATCACCGGATTGCCATGGCCTTCATGGTCATGGGGATGGCGACCCAAGCACCAATGAGTGTTGATGATGGCAGCCCGATTGCTACGTCGTTTCCGATCTTTGAGGACCTGATGGGTAACCTCGGGGCAAAGATCGAACGGACGTCCGCATGAGTTATACCGTCGCCATCGATGGTCCGGCCGCTGCAGGCAAAGGCACCATTTCTAAGGCGGTGGCCGCGCATTTTGGTTTCGCCCATTTGGACACAGGTCTGCTTTATCGCGCAGTCGGTGCCAAGGTTTTGGCAGGGGCCGAGCCGATTGCAGCCGCGCAGGCCCTTGATCCGCGCGATCTGGAAGACGATAGCCTGCGTACTCCAGAGGTCGCGCAAGCCGCGAGTAAGGTGGCGGTCATCCCAGAGGTCCGTGCCGCATTGGTCGCATTCCAGCAAAGCTTTGCTGCCCGAGAGGGCGGCGCCGTCCTGGATGGGCGCGACATCGGCACAGTGATTTGCCCCGAGGCTGACGTGAAACTTTTTGTCACTGCCAGTGCGGAATGCCGTGCTGAACGGCGCTTTGCCGAACTGAAAGGGAAAGGAATGGATGTTGATTTGGCAACGGTTTTGGCCGACGTCAAAGCACGCGATGCCCGTGACAGCAGCCGCGAAACGGCTCCGCTTGTTCCTGCGGACGATGCGGTGCTGCTAGATACGTCTGATCTGACGGCAGATGAGGCCATAGCACGGGCCATTGCGATCGTAGACGCGCGCCGCGCCTGATCTGTTGTTTCAGGTTCTTCACTGAGACGTGCATTTGGCGCGCTGCTTTCCCGCGCTAGCATTTGTCGTGAAAGGAGATCGCCATGATCCGTGCCCTCGCCCTAACCGCTGTTCTTTGGACCACTGCCGTGCAAGCCCAAGAGGCTGAAGCGCCCATGACCATTGAACGGATGACCGAGATCGTCAAAGCGCTCGACCCCGCGGCTGAGCTAGGTGGGGCAGGGTTCACTCTGACCATTGATGATGTGCCGGTTGTGATCGTCACAGACATTACGGCCAACCGGATGCGCGCCATGGTCCCGATCCGTTCGGCTGAGGGGATGACTTTTGATGAGATGCAGCGCTTGATGCAGGCCAACTTCGATAGCGCGTTGGATGCCCGTTATGCGATTGCCCAAGGCCGCCTCTGGGGTGTGTTCATTCATCCCTTTGCTGAGCTTGAGCGCGATCAGCTCATCTCTGGCATCGCCCAGACTGTGAATGTCGCCAAATCCTATGGCACGCTTTATTCCAGCGGGGCGGGGCAATTTGGGGCTGGTGACAGCGGCCGGCTACAGCGCCAGTTGATCGAGGAATTGCTGGATCGGGGGCAGGATATCTGACACTCATCTACGTATGAGTGAGACGACAATTGACCTAGAGACGTGGCCGCGTGCTGCGCAATTTCACTTCTTCCGGACGTATGAGCGGCCGCACTACGCAACCACCGCGAGGCTGGACGTCACCCATCTGATGCGGCGCAAATCCGAGGGTATCTCTGTCTATCGCGGATGCCTCTTTGCGATTGGAGCAGGCATTCATGCGGTGCCCGAGCTGACCATGCGGTTTCGCGGTGATCATGTTGTCCGGCATGACATGATCACCTTGTCGATGACCGTGCCCACCCATGCGGGAAGCTTTGGCTACGGCTATGTGCCCTTCCAGACGCCCTTTGAGTTCTTTGATGGGGAAGCCAAAACACTGATCGACGCCGTGGCCGCCGGTGGAGCGCTTGCGGCCAATGCCGGAGAACGGGATGATCTGGCGTATCTGTCGTGCATGCCGTGGCTTGATTACACATCCATCAACAACGCATTGCCTGGACCCGATGACTGCATTCCGCGCGTGACATGGGGGAAGATCGTCGACAAGGATGGGGGCTTTGAAATGGCCATGACACTAGAGGTCCATCACGCTTTGGTCGATGGTGCGCAGGTCGGAGCATATTTCGCTGCAGTCCAAGAAGCATTGGACAGCATTTAATAAACCAATTGATTAATTAACAAGTTGGTTTATTATGGCCGCATGGGAACTGCCCAAGACCTCGACGCAACCTTTGCCGCACTCGCGCACCCGGCGCGCCGTGCGATCCTTGCGCGATTGGCCGAAGGAGAAGCGACGGTGAATGAGCTCGCCGCCCCTTTCGAGATGAGCCTGCCTGCGATTTCCAAACACATTCGCGTCCTTGAAGGCGCAAACCTGATCCGGCGTGGCCGCAAGGCACAGTTTCGCCCCTGTCGGATTAATCCCGAACCTTTAGCGGCCATCGCCGCGTGGACGGATGAATATCGCCACATCTGGGACGCGCGGTTTGACGCGCTGGGTGCGGCACTTGAAGCGATGAAGCCCGAAGGAGGAGAAGAAAATGACTGATTGGGTCAAGAGCACGCGCACATTTGATGCGCCAATTACCGATGTCTGGGCCATGTGGGCGGTGCCTGAGAATTTCCAGAAGTGGTATGGGCCGATGGGTTTTTCTGTTCCGGTCGTCGAGATGGATGTGGTCGTCGGCGGGACCCGCAAGATCAATATGGAAATGCAGACACCGGAGCGGACCATGTCGATGTGGTTCACGGGCACCTACAAAGAGGTCTCACCCCCACATCGCCTCGTCTACACCGAAAGCATGTGTGATCCAGATGGCAATATCATTTCGCCCAAGGATATGGGGATGCCGGAAGGCACGCCTGAGGTCACCGAAGTGATCGTTGAGCTGAGCCAAGAGGGTGGGAAAACCATCATGGTCATGACCCATGTGGGCGTCCCTGCCGGTACACCAGGCGAGAGTGGTTGGAACATGGCCTTTGATAAAATGGCTGGACTGTTCTAGAGGCCGAAATGTCCTTGCCATAAAGGCGAAACATGCCTATACGCCCCCCTGTCGAAGCGTCGAGACAGGCGCGGGCGTGAGACTTGAGCGGGGTCGGTATCTACCGGCCCTGTTGTTTTATTCCCGCAACGGCGTTGTCGTCCAACTGAAACCCCAAAGACCGGCGGAGACAACCGCACGGCCCGTATAAACCAAACGTTAGGAAAACGACGCCACATGGCTAACACAATGGAAGAGTTTGAAGCACTCCTGAACGAAAGCTTCGAAATGGACACACCCTCTGAAGGGTCAGTTGTCAAAGGCAAGGTCATCTCAATCGAGGCAGGCCAAGCCATCATCGACGTAGGCTACAAAATGGAAGGCCGCGTTGATCTCAAAGAATTCGCAAATCCCGGTGAAGACCCTGAACTGGCTGTCGGCGACACTGTTGAAGTGTTCCTGCGCCAGGTCGAGAACGCCCGTGGCGAAGCTGTCATTTCCCGCGAAATGGCCCGCCGTGAGGAAGCCTGGGATCGTCTGGAAAAAGCATACGCTGATGAAGAGCGCGTTGACGGCGCTATCTTTGGCCGCGTCAAAGGTGGTTTCACCGTCGACCTTGGCGGTGCAGTCGCCTTCTTGCCCGGCTCACAGGTTGATGTCCGCCCCGTGCGTGACGCTGGCCCACTGATGGGTCTCAAGCAGCCATTCCAGATCCTGAAAATGGACCGTCGTCGTGGCAACATCGTTGTCTCCCGCCGTGCGATCCTTGAAGAGTCCCGTGCTGAACAGCGCGCTGAAGTGATCGGCAACCTGACCGAAGGTCAGGAAGTTGACGGCGTCGTCAAGAATATCACCGAATACGGTGCGTTTGTTGACTTGGGCGGTGTTGACGGTCTTCTGCACGTCACAGACATGGCATGGCGCCGTGTGAATCACCCATCCGAGATCCTCTCTATCGGTGAGACGATCAAGGTGCAGGTCATCAAGATCAACAAAGAGACACACCGCATCAGCCTCGTCATGAAGCAGCTGCAAGCTGATCCATGGGATGCAGTCGAAGCCAAGTTCTCGCTCGGTTCCGTCCATCAGGGTCGCGTCACAAACATCACTGACTACGGTGCGTTTGTTGAGCTTGAAGCCGGTGTTGAAGGTCTGGTTCACGTCTCCGAAATGTCCTGGACCAAAAAGAACGTGCACCCGGGCAAGATCGTTTCGACCTCTCAGGAAGTCGAAGTCATGGTTCTGGAAATCGATAGTGCCAAACGTCGTGTTTCTCTTGGCC
>CAYLMZ010000127.1:0-6093 GCA_964385035.1 uncultured Loktanella sp. | reverse complement strand
TTTGCAACAATTCAAGCAAACCGTGCCGGACGTCTTCGCCAAACCAGAAACCGGCCTGATCCTCGCGTGTGGTGTCCCAAACACCTGACGCGCGGCGCCAATCGGTGAGGGTCTCCATCTCGCCCCACGCGGTCTGCAACCCATCTGCTTCAAGCGCTGAAATCGTCAGCGCCTTGGGAAATCCGTCAGGGTCCTGAGGGCGTTTGCGCAGCAGGCGCAACGCACCTGCATAATCGGCGCAAGTGCGGATCGCTTGCGGCTTGAGATCACCATCGGCCTTGTTGACCAGAATGATATCGGCCATTTCCATAATGCCGCGTTTGACACCTTGCAGCTCGTCCCCACCTGCGGGGGCCAGAAGTAGGACAAACAGATCGGACATCTGGGCCACAACGGTCTCGGATTGGCCAACGCCCACCGTCTCGATCAGGATGATATCGAAACCGGCGGCTTCACACAGGGCGACAGCCTCGCGGGACCGGCGGGCGACACCGCCCAACTGGCTTTGGCTGGGGGAAGGGCGAATGAACGCATTGGGATCACGGGCAAGATGATCCATCCGCGTCTTGTCACCAAGGATCGAGCCACCCGACCGGGCAGACGAGGGATCAACAGCCAGAACAGCGACACGTTTCCCAAGTCCGGTCAGCATCAGACCAAAGCTTTCAATGAAGGTGGATTTGCCGACACCCGGGGTGCCCGACAGACCGATACGCAACGCCTGTTTGCCCGTGCCCAGTTGATCCAGCAAGTCGAGGGCGGCGTCCCGATGATCGGCACGCCCGCTTTCAACCAATGTGATCGCACGGGCGAGCGCACGGCGTTCACCCGCCTTCACACCGGCGGCAAGGGTGGGGATATCGACAGGTTTGCTCATGTGATCTTCATAAGCAGCCTGCCCGAAAGGTCCAGCCTAGATCAGCTCTGCCACCCATGCGGGCACTACGTTAGAGGCCGGACCATAGCGATGGGCGGCAAAGGCATTGGCGCGGGCGGATGGTTCAAGATTGATCTCAAGCGTGTCGCCACCTGCGATCTCGACCAATCCGGCGGCAGGATAAACCTCGGCAGAGGTGCCAATGGCCACGAACAGATCAGAGGCGGCAACGGCCTGCATCAAAAGCGCCATCTGATAGGGCACTTCACCGAACCAGACGATATCAGGACGGGTGGCAGTGGTGGCACACTTGGGGCAAGGGTCATTCGGTTGCATGACCGCCGGCGCATCCCAACGGGCACCGCAGGCGACGCATAAGGCACGCATCAGCTCGCCATGCATATGAATAACGTCAGCACTGCCCGCCCGTTCATGCAGGTCATCGACGTTCTGGGTGATCAGGGTCAATGCGTGTTTGGGGCTGCGACCCAACGCGGCCAAAGCATCATGGGCGGGGTTATGGGCTGCCTCCAACGCGTTCTTGCGACGGGCATTGTAGAAATCATGGACAAGCGCGGGATTGCGGGCAAAGCCTTCGGCGGTGGCGACCTCTTGCAGATCATATTTTGTCCAGAGCCCGTCCTTGTCCCGAAATGTCCCCAACCCGCTTTCAGCCGACACACCGGCCCCTGTCAGAACAGCAATCTTCATAGGGCAACTCAAACCAGAGCGGGCGGAAAAGGCAAGCGATCCGGCGGCGTTCTTGCTGAAAATGGGGCATTTGGCCTAAGGTGGGGACAATATGAGGGGGGAATACAATGACTAAGACACCACTGCACCTTTGGATCGTCGGGGCCGTTTCACTGCTGTGGAATGTGGGCGGGGCCGCCGACTACACGATGACGAAACTGAACGTCGCGTCATATGTCGAGGCACTGCCCGAAGCAGCCTTGCGCATGGTTCAGGACGCGCCGATCTGGTTTGACATCTCATGGGCGGTCGGAGTTTGGTTTTCCGTGCTGGGATCACTCCTGCTTCTGGCGCGCAGCCGGTTTGCGGGGACGGCCTTTGCGCTCTCATTGGTCGGCCTGATTGTCTCGTCCGTCTATACCTACGGGATTGCGGATGGGGCCTCGATGTTGGCGGTCGGAGGGACAGCGGCCGTGGCCTTTACGATCGCAATCCCTGTGGTGCTGATCCTGCTCTGGGTCTATGCGCGGGCCATGACACGCAAAGGGGTGTTGCGGTAGTGCGGGTGCTTTTTGTGTGTCTGGGTAACATCTGCCGGTCGCCCGCGGCCGAAGGGGTGGTGCGGGCGCTGGCACCGGATTGGGACATCGACAGCGCAGGAATAGGGGGCTGGCATGTGGGCGACGCGCCTTACGGCCCTATGCAAGAGGCGGCAGCGCGGCGCGGCATTGATCTTAGCAGCTTACGGGCACGGCAATTCACGGCAGCAGATTTTGAGGCGTTTGATCTGATCGTCGCCATGGACCAGCAAAACAAGGCCGATATCGAATGGCTGCGGCCTGCAAAAAATACAACCGAGGTTGTGTTGATGGCAGACACCGATGTGCCCGATCCCTACTTTACACGGGACTTTGAAGGGGCACTCGACATCATCGAAAAGGCAGCCGCTAGCTTGTTGGCTGACAGACAGTCTCGGCCAGATCGGTAAAGGTGCGATAGCGGTCCCAGAAACGTTCGTCACTGCGGCGATCCGACTGGCGGGTGTCCTGCGCCAGCTGAGGGTTTTCGAAAAAGACCGCAGCGCGGGCCTGATCACTGCCAGAAAGGGACTGATTTGCGACCTGCTGGATGCAGGAACACAAGGCAGGCGAGGCATTGCGCCGGTCTGCCTCAAGACACGCCGCCGAAATATCGCCGCTGACCACACGGCCACCGCCGCCACAGGCCGCCGCCGATGCCAAAGCACCCGCAATCAAAAAATACCGCATCGCCTCATCCTCTGCTCGGCCCCCGCGTTGGTCGCAGGTGGTCCATAAGGTTGTGCCCCACGGGCTCGATTATGAAACGTGTTGGGCCGAGGCGCAACTTCATCTTGGGTTGAGACGGCGGTTTACTCCCAAACCTTTCCAGCGAACTCTCGATCAAACCGTATGAAAGCGTTCAGCCGATCAAGACCAAGGCGCGCGACAAGTGTTGTGTTATCTCCAAAAAGAGACACGCCAATCCCTGCACGGTTTTCCAGATCAGAACGCCCGAGATAAGCCAGTAGCGTCGGATACACATCGACCATCGATCCCGGAGCTTCGAATTTGGTTTTGGAGAGCCTGAGCGGCGTCTCAAAGTTGTAGCTTGCAAAAACGACGGTATTGGCACGGTCTGCGTTGTCGTGCTGACGGGCGATCTGCGGATCGTGGTTCAGGTGATCGGACATCACCACGAAAACGACGGGCCTGCCGGGTCTTAGCGCCAGTATGCGATCCATGAATAATTCCATCTCGTTGATGAGACAGGCGACACTTTCGGCAAGGTCGGTGGGGCGAGTAGCGATGCCGGTTTCAGTACACCGTCTTGAGAGCAGACCTGAATCTGCGTGGGGTCCATGGGTCGCGACCGTCAGGAAAACCGGAGTGTCAGCATTTGCAAAATCGTCGTAGAGGTTCTGTGCTGATTGAAAAACCATCTGATCATCAAGGACCCAGACAACCAAAGAGTCCGCGATTTCTTGTGGGGTGAGCTGCGCCTCAATCGCACGCCGGTCGGCGATATGAGTGATATTGTGCGTGTTTGCAAAATGGATATGGCCCGCAAATCGTATGTCTGATCCGATTGCAATCGCGTTTTCGTAGCCGTCGTCGGCCAGTATATCACCAAGGCAGGTGTGGCTCGAAAGGAAAGCCTCTTGGTCGCTGAATCCGTTCTTGACCCTCAGGCCGTTGGGAACCAGCGGAAGGCCGCATTGGGTTGCCACCTCTCCGGCGATTGACCAGCCAGTCCCCTCGATTTGTCGAATGGAGGTGAACTCGATGTTTTCATCTGCAAGCTGCGCCAACGGGCTGTAAACATCTCGAAAACCGTTCATGTCCCGAAGAGTCCGCTCTACACCTTCAAGGTAGATCATGACAATGTCAGGTCTCACGTCTGGTGTGGTCAGGGTGGGCTGCGCAATTTCTTGAGTGAGCGTGCTCTGGCGAGCTTCGATCCGTCCCAATACTGTGTCGGCAATGAAGGTTGCGTTCAGGCCAACAACAAACACGAGACCGAAAATATACGGCCATATGCGCTGCAAAGTGTAACTGCTCAACCAGTATAGCGCGAGGACTAACACCGTGAGACTGACGTAGGTGTCACTGATCTGTTTGTCGAAAGCAGCGAAGGTGTCGACGCCTACTTCATGTTGTAGATGAAACAAGAGACTCAGAACATCGACGTGACCGAAAGCGCGCCCAATAACGACAAGCGGTGCGACAATGATGGTCACAATCGCAAGCACCCAAACCCACCTCGAGGGTCGACGCCAGAGTGCACCGCGACCCAGCACCAACAGCACAAGTAACACAATCGATGCCAATCTACTGATTGGACCGGCCTCCAACGCTGGAACTGCCAGCACGATCATCGCGCACCCGCCTAGAATGATGATCAGCGCCAGAATGCCCATTTCTTTTGCCATCTGTCTCGCGTTCTATGTGTCACCCTGGGGACACTTCATCCGATAGTTGAGTTGCCGCATTCCTTGAACAACATCAAGAGGCCAAACCGCAACCGACAAAGTGCCCTTATGCGCAACGCAGTCCTGAATTGCGATGGTTCCGCACCCAGCAAACCATCCCGCTTGACCGCCTTTCAAATCCGCTCCATATCCCAGCTATGACAGACCTTTCGCATATCCGTAATTTCTCGATCGTGGCCCATATCGACCACGGCAAATCGACGCTGGCTGACCGGCTGATCCAGTCCACCAACACCGTGGCGGACAGGGACATGAAAGCCCAGCTTTTGGACAGCATGGATATCGAGCGTGAGCGCGGGATCACCATCAAGGCCAACACCGTTCGCATCGACTATCTGGCCGATGACGGGCAGACCTATGTGCTCAACCTCATCGACACGCCCGGCCACGTGGACTTCGCCTATGAGGTGTCACGGTCCATGCGTGCGGTCGAAGGCTCGCTGTTGGTCGTGGACAGCACCCAAGGGGTCGAGGCGCAGACGCTTGCCAACGTCTATCAGGCCATCGACGCCGACCATGAAATCGTCCCGGTTCTCAACAAGATCGACCTGCCCGCCGCTGAATGTGACCGCGTGGCCGAACAGATCGAGGATGTGATTGGGATCGACGCATCCGGCGCCATTCAGGTCAGTGCCAAGACCGGCATCGGGATCAAGGAAACGCTTGAGGCCATCGTCAACCTCCTGCCTGCGCCCACCGGCGACCGCGACGCCCCGCTCAAAGCGATGCTCGTGGACAGCTGGTACGACAGCTATCTGGGCGTCATCGTGCTGGTCCGTGTCATCGACGGCGTGATGAAGAAAAACGACCGCGTCAAATTCATGTCCAACGGGACGATCCACCAGATTGACCGGATCGGGGTGTTCCGGCCCCAGATGCAAAACGTCGAAGACCTCGGCCCGGGCGAAATCGGGTTCATCACCGCGTCCATCAAACAGGTGCGCGACACGCGGGTCGGCGACACGATCACATCCGAGCGCAAAGGGGCCGAAGAGCCCCTCGACGGCTTCAAACCCTCGCAACCTGTGGTGTTCTGCGGGCTCTTCCCTGTGGACAGCTCCGAATTCGAAGACCTGCGGGACGCCATCGACAAACTGGCGCTGAATGACGCCTCCTTCAGCCACGAGATGGAAACATCCGCCGCACTCGGTTTCGGTTTCCGCTGTGGGTTCCTGGGGCTTTTGCACCTCGAAGTCATCCGGGACCGGATCGAGCGGGAATATAACATCGAACTCATCACCACGGCGCCGTCGGTGGTCTACCACGTCTACATGCGCGACGGTGAGATGATCGAGTTGCACAACCCCGCTGACATGCCGGACCTGACCCATGTGGACCATGTGGAAGAGCCGCGGATCAAAGCGACGATCCTCGTGCCCGACGAATACCTGGGCGATGTGCTCAAGCTCTGCCAGGAACGGCGGGGGGTGCAGCTCGACCTGACTTACGCGGGCAGCCGGGCGATGACCGTCTATGACCTACCCCTGAACGAGGTTGTCTTTGATTTCTACGACCG
>CAYLMZ010000126.1:0-6251 GCA_964385035.1 uncultured Loktanella sp. | reverse complement strand
CGGCTTCCCAATCGGCGCGCAGGTCTGGGTCGTTCAGAATTGTTGTCACGACACGCGCGCCGTGATCTGGCGGAAAAGAGTAATTCTGCCGGTTTAGAAACGCTAGGTTCTGCTGGGCAAGCGCCTGCTGATCCGCATCCTTGGCGACAGCCATCAAGATGCCGGTCCGTTCGCGATAGATACCAAAATTCTTGGAACAGCTTGCAGCAATGAGGCAGTTTTCAAAGCTGCTGGCGATCTGTCGGGTCGCGATCGCATCCTCGGCCAGACCGTCGCCAAAGCCCTGATAGGCGATGTCCACAAGAGGTACAGCGCGCTTTTGTTGCAAAAGGCTGATGACCTGAGACATCTGCTCATAGGTCAGGTTCGCACCTGTTGGGTTGTGACAGCAGCCGTGCAGCAAGACCACGTCACCCTCGGCAACCTTGTCCAGATCAGCCATGAGGCCTTTGAAGTCCACGCCACGTGTGTCGCTGTCAAAATAGCGATACTCAGCCATCGACATGCCCAGATATTTGATGATGGAGGGATGGTTCGGCCATGTTGGGTTGGATAGCCAAACGGTGGCTTTCGGGGCCGCGATCCGGATCAGTTCCAGCGCTTGGCGAATGGCACCGGTGCCGCCCGGGGTCGCAACGGCCGCGACACGCTCGTTGGGGACACTGTCGCCGAGAACAAGGTCTTTCATAGCAGCGCCGAAAGCCGGATCGCCTGCCAAACTGGTATAAGCCTTGGTAGACTGATCGGCGAGGATCCGGCGCTCAGCCTCTTTCACGGCACGCATGACAGGCGTGTTGCCGGTGGCGTCTTTGTAGACACCAACGCCAAGGTCAACCTTGTCGGCGCGCGGGTCAGCTTTGTACTTTGCGACAAGTGCGAGGATTTTGTCAGCGGGTTGTGCGGTGAGGTTTTCCAGCATCATTCAGCTCCGGTAGCGATGGGAAGGTCGGCGTACATGCCCCATTCGGACCATGAGCCATCATAAAGGGCGTGATCGGTTTTGCCGATCCGTTCGAGCGCAAGCGACAGGATCGCGGCTGTGATGCCCGACCCGCAGGTTGTGATCGCAGGTTTTTGCAGATCGACACCGGCATCCATAAAGATCGTGCGCAATGCTGTGGGCGGTTTCATCGTGCCATCATCATTCAGCAAGTCTTGATAGAACACATTCTGAGAGCCGGGAATATGTCCCGCACGCAGCCCCTCCCGTGGTTCGGGGGCGTCACCGCGAAAGCGGGCAGGGGAGCGGGCATCGACAATAGCATAATCGCCCAGCTTTGCCGCACGCGCGACGTCGGTGACGTCTTTGGCGCGGTGCCCTTCGAATTTGACCGTCATATGCCGGTCACGGATCACAGGTGCATCCGTGGTCGTAGGATGCCCTTCGGCCGTCCATTTCGGCAAACCACCGTCCAAAACAGCGACGTTGGTCTGGCCCATCAACCGGAACAACCACCACACGCGCGCTGCTGAAAAAAGGCCATGCCCATCATAGACGACGACCTGATGCCCATCTCCAACGCCCATCGCGCGCATGCGTGACATGAATTTTTCAACCGGCGGGGCCATGTGGGGCAATTCGGAACGCCCGTCGCTGATCTCGTCGATATCGAAAAACCGCGCGCCGGGGATGTGGGCTTCAGCGTATTCCGCCTTGGGATCACGGCCCTCGGACGCCATATACCAAGAGGCATCAAAGATGCGCAAGTCGGGGTCTTTGAGATGGGCTGCCAGCCAGGCTGTGCTGACAAGGGTTTTGGGGTCATCGGTCATTACGGGTGTCATAAAGCACCTATCATGTTGAAGCCTCCATGCCCTAACGCGGTGGCTGTCTCAAAACAAGGGATCGTTATTATTGGCCCAAAAATATCCCCGCCGGAGGCACCAGCCATTTCAAAGCAAAACGCGTCTAATCCCCATGGCGCAACAAGCGCTGCTTTTGTCGCCCCCAATCGCGCTTGGCTGCTGTCTCGCGCTTGTCATGGTTTTTCTTGCCCTTGGCGATGGCGATTTTCATTTTCACCAGGCCTCGGTCGTTGAAATACATGACCAATGGAACAAGCGTCATGCCTTCGCGTTTTGTGGCGTTCCAAAGCTTTGCCACTTCGCGACGGCTGGCGAGAAGTTTGCGCTTGCGCCGTTCCTCGTGGCTGAACATCGCGCGATCATAGGGGGCGATATAGGCGTTGGTCAGCCAAAGTTCTCCGTCGTCAACCGATGCATAGCTGTCTGCGATGTTTGACTGACCGGTGCGCAATGACTTCACTTCTGAGCCGTGCAGGACGATACCAACCTCAAGGTCTTCCTCGATCGCAAAATCATACCGCGCGCGCCGGTTCTCGGCGACGACTTTGTAGTTTTTGTTTTCCGGTTTCTTGGCCATAGTCGGCCTCAGATAGGCGATGGTTGGCGGCGGCACAAGGGTGGCAAATAGCCGACACCATACCCAAAGGAGGCAGCATGTTCGTTCAGATCGGTATTGGCAGTGCGCTGTTGGTCCTGTCGGTCCTTTGCGCAGGGGTCAGCTTTTGGGTGTTGGAATGGCGCCTGACCCGCGCGCAACCGTGGCTCACCCGCGCGCCGCATCGGCCAAAACTGATGCTGGTTCTGTGTGCGACAGCATTTTGGGTTTTGATCCAGATGACAGTGGCCGTTTGGATCTGGGCGCTGACATTCCTTGGACTGGGCGTCTTTGGTGATTTGGAGACGTCCGTCTACTTTTCGTTGGTGGCCTTCACGACACTGGGATTTGGCGACATCCTCTTGCCGATCGAGTGGCGGTTGTTAGGGGGCATGGCCGCATTGAACGGTCTGCTCAACATCGGGTTGGTGACGGCTGCGATGATGGAAGTGCTGCGTCAACTGCGTCTCCAGCAAATCGCGATGCTGGAAGAAGACACATGAATATCCCCGTCCTGTCGAATACACGCGCGCGGCGCATCTTTCTTGACAAACATGGCCTGTTAGAGCGCCCCTCCGGCCCGGGAAAGGGCGATGATCTTAAGGCTGTCATTGACGATCTGGGCTTTGTCCAACTCGATAGTGTGAACACTTTTGCTCGCGCCCACGACCTCATCCTGTGGTCCCGCAGGCAGCAATACCGACCGAAGGCTTTACAACATCTGCTGCATCGGGATCGCCGCTTGTTCGAACACTGGACCCATGACGCGGCGATAATCCCTATCGAGAGCTTTGCCCATTGGAAGCTGCGTTTCGCGCGCGATACTGTCCGCATGGAGAGCCGGTGGAAGGAATGGCGGCGTGGTGACTTTATGGCCAAGATCGACGATGTGTTGCGCCATATCTCGGACCATGGCTGTTGCACGTCTGGGGATGTCGGCACCGACGAAAGCCGCGGTTCTGGCGGGTGGTGGGACTGGCATCCATCCAAGACGGCGTTGGAGTATCTGTGGCGGTCGGGGCAGGTGTCGGTGGTGCGCCGCGATGGATTTACCAAAGTCTATGACCTGACAGAGCGGGTGATCCCGCCAGAACACCTCAACCGACGCCATCACCCTGACGAAACGATTGAATGGTGCTGCGTCGAAGCGTTGAACCGGCTTGGTTTTGCCACCAGTGGCGAATTGGCTGCGTTTTGGGATCATCTGACCCCCGCAGAGGCAAAAGCGTGGTGTCAGGCCGCTTTGGCTGTCGGGCGGATTGTCGAAGTTGACGTTGAAGGTGTCGACGGGAAGTTGCGTCGTTCTTTTGCCTGGCCCGACCTGCCTGATATGGATGCTCCAAAACCCCTGCCACGCGTGCGTATCCTGTCACCGTTTGATCCCGCCTTGCGCGATCGCAAGCGTGCCGAGCGTTTGTTCGGGTTTCATTACCGGATCGAGATCTTTGTGCCTGCCCCAAAGCGGCAATACGGATACTACGTCTTCCCGGTGATGGAGGCAGACCGTCTGATCGGGCGCATCGACATGAAACGGGACGGCAAGACCTTGGCTATTCGTGCCTTCTGGCCAGAGCCTTCGGTTCGGATGGGCGCGGGCCGTTTGGCTGCGCTGGAAAAAGAACTGGAACGGGCGGCGGCCTTTGGCGCGTGCGAGGCCGTGGCCTACGCGGAGGGCTGGTTGCGTAATTGAACTATGTTCTTGAACATTGTTCAATTTTGTGATATCCGGACAGTGAATAACAGAAAGACCGTGCCCAATGTATTACGTTGCAGATACAGAAACACTTGTCGCGGATGGCATCCTTAACGATGGCCAAGCACAAGAAATCAAATCCCGTGCCCGAGCCGCAATGGTCACCCTTTGCGTGAATACGCTGCTGATCGGGGGGATCATCGCGGCGACCTTTGGCCTCGTTTTCCTGCTCGCTGATGCCGTCAGCGTCGCTGTTTGCGGCGGGCTGTTTCTTGGCGGCGGTTTGGCGATCCTTCGTTATGGCGACGTGCTCTACCGGATGTTCGGAAATGCCAGTGCGATCATCGGGGCGGGGATGCTGATCGCAGGCAGTGGGATTGAAATCGCGGACAAGCTAGATGATCGGGCAGGGCCTTGGCTGTTGCTGACAGGGTTCGCGATCTCGGCGCTGTTCATATGGCGGTTCATCAAAGGGTTGCCGCAATTGCGGTTTGCCTACGGTGCGGCTTTGCTGATGGGGGGCGCGATGCATTTGACGGGGGTCTACGCGACCGCCGATATGCTAGACCTGTCGGGGTGGCCGATGCCCTTCGTGCACTTCTATGTGTTCGCGCTCTTGGTAGGTCTGGGCACACTTCTGGATATCCGTTTCATCACTGCGCTGGCGCTTGTTCCCTTTGCGCAGATGCTGGACACAGGCACCTATTACTTCACTGCGGCTTACGTTTTCTTCTCCCCCGAATCGACGCTGAGCATTCTTCAAATGGCCTTGCTGATGGGGGGGTGCCTGTGGGCAGCAAAGACCGGCGGTTGGGTCGTTCAAAGACAAGCGGGCATTCTTGCCATCATGGCATTCATCGTTGCGAACCTGTGTTTTCTGGTAGGAAGCATCTGGGGCGACGTGGTTGGCAGCCATATCTGGGGTCCACAGGCGGACCGCCGTGCCTTTGACGGGGATTGGTCAGCCTATTGGGACGCAGTAGAGGCCTTCGAAGCGCAGGCCTTTGTCATCAGCGAGCATATCTACGCGATCGTCTGGGCGGCTATCCTCGCTGGACTGATTATCTGGTCGGCACTGCGCAATCATCGCGGACTCTTTAACACAGGCGTCACCTTCGCAGGCATTCATGCCTATACGCAGATGTTCGAAACCTTCTATGACGAACCACTCGCCTACGTGATTGGTGGATTGGTTGCGATCCCGATGGCCTTCGGCCTCTGGCGTCTGAACAATGCGTGGTTCAAGCCGATCGAGATCGAAGCGGGCAATCACCCGGCCTAAAGGCCGGGTGTGCAAGATCAGTTCAGGAGGCCCGCGTGAACCATTGCTGCGCGGACCTTCTCTTTTGTCGCATCAGTCAAGGTGGTCAGAGGTGAGCGGACTTCGTCACTGCACAGCCCCAGAAGGGACATGCCGTATTTCGCACCCGCGACACCGGGTTCGGTAAAGATGGCTTCGTGCAGCGGCATCAAACGATCCAGCTGACCAAGGGCTTTGGAGAAGTCACCAGCGAGCGTTGCTTCCTGGAATTCAGCCAAGAGCTTGGGTGCGACGTTCGCCGTTACCGAAATACATCCTTGTCCACCGTGGGCGTTGAAACCTAACGCAGTGGCATCCTCACCTGAGAGCTGCACAAAATCTTCGCCACAGCGCATACGCTGGGCGGGGACGCGTGACAGATCGGCAGTCGCGTCTTTGACACCGATGATCATCTCATGCTTGGCAAGCTCTGCCATCGTGTCAGGCGTCATATCGATGACCGACCGAGGCGGAATGTTGTAGATGATGATCGGCAGGCCACATTCGGCTGCGGCCAGGAAATGGGCGATCAGACCGCGTTGTGTTGGCTTGTTATAGTAAGGCGTTACAACAAGGGCTGCATCTGCACCGGCATCTTTGGCGGCCTGAACCAGCCGAACGGTTTCAGCGGTGTTGTTCGACCCCGCACCGGCAATCACCGGAATGCGGCCTGCGGCCTCGGCCACGACCGTTTCGACGACCAAATCATGCTCTTCATGGGTTAGTGTCGGGCTTTCGCCGGTTGTGCCCACAGGGACCAAACCATGGCTGCCCTGATTCACGTGCCAGTTCACAAGTTTTTTCAGCGCGGCAACATCGACTTGGCCGTTCGCAAACGGCGTGACGAGAGCGGGGAG
>CAYLMZ010000125.1:0-6317 GCA_964385035.1 uncultured Loktanella sp. | reverse complement strand
TATGCGCGCTGCATTTCGGCAGACAAGAACGCTTCGGGATCGTCCACTTCGATCAACCCCTTGCGCTCGATTTGCCAAAAACGGTTCCCGACATTGCGCAGAAAACTGCGGTCATGGCTGACCAACAGGCAGGTGGCACCATGGGCCTTCAGCTCATCCTCAAGCATCTCTTGGCCCTCGATATCCAGATGGTTCGTTGGTTCATCAAGCAGGTAAAAGTTCGGATGGGCCAACCGTAGGATCAGCATCGCAAGCCGCGCCTTTTGCCCACCGGAAAGCGATCCGATCTTGGTGTCCTGCATCTGAATATTCACACCGGCGCCAGCCAAAAGACCCCTTGCGCGCTGGTCGCCCACATCAAACTGACCTGCGACGACCTGCATCGGCGTCTCATCATCACTCAGCTGGCTGAGATGTTGGTCGGAATAACCCATCGCAACCGTAGGTGCCGACCTGATCTGCGATGCCTCCCCCAAAACGGCACTGGCCACGCGTTTAATCAGTTGGGTTTTGCCCGTCCCATTGGTGCCGAGCAGAACGACACGATCCCCTTGGGCGATCCACTTCTTGCCCGTCCCATAGAGCATCCGACCATCCGGCGTGGTCACCTCCACCTCGTCAAGCGTGATCAGCGCCTTGGCGTGGGTGCCGCTGTTGGTCAGCTTGATATCGCCCGCACCACGTTCGCGATGGGCCGGGCGCGCGGCGGCTTCGATCTTTTCAGCCCGCTCGCCCAGTTGTTTGGTTTTCTTCACGAGCAGATCAGACCCAGAATTGATCCCGATATTCTTCAGCTTCGCCGCCTGCTTGCGCAGTTGTTGGGCTTTGTTCAGATCATTGGCAAAGCGCCGTTCATCGGCGGCATCCGCCTCATCCAAGGCCGCACGGGCATGCGAGAAAGGCACCTGAAAAACCCGTGATCGCTCCGCGCGCAAAAAGAGCGTGCGATTGGTGACAGCATCCAGAAAAGCACGATCATGGCTGGTCAGGATCACGGGCGTGTCGCGGGGCAGGCGGCCCAGCCAATCCTGCAGCAAACCGATGCGGTGCAGATCAAGGTGGTTGGTCGGCTCATCCAAAAGCAGCAGATCAGGTTCGTTGACCCATGCGGCAGCAAGCAATGCCGTGCGCTGCCATCCACCACTCAGTTCCGCCAGCGGTTTGTGCTGTAACTCATAGGGCACCGACAGATCATCCAGCACAACATCCACACGCCAGCTTTCATAGTCGGCTTGGTCTTTGGGCAGTGCGGCCAGCACATGTTCATAAAGCGTGTGGGACAGCGCACCCTCATGGACATATTGCGCGACATTGCCAATACGCAGTCCACGGGCACGGGTGATCTCGCCTGTGGTTTGTTCCATCTCTCCTGCAATGCAGGCCAAAAGGGTGGTCTTGCCGCGTCCGTTCGCGGCCACAAGGCCAAGGCGGTCGCCTTTGGACAGGGTCAGATCAAGGTCAGTGAAAAGAAGCTCACCCAGCGTCACGCCAACAGCGTTAAGGTTAAGAATAGTCATGAAGGTCTCTGGTCAAACAAGAAGGGGCCGCAGCGCGGCTTTGGGCAGACCTTTGGGGATGTACCCCTCTCGTCAGCCCTGCAAACGGATCTGCAGGGCAGGGCGGGGACCATGCTGAAGTCGGCGGATGATACGCATGTTCAGCTCTGCCCTCCTGTTGTTTGATGTGGACCTTAGCCAAGCCTAAGATGTGGCGCGCGCTCCGGTCAAGACGTGGCCCGATGGTGGAGATCGCGTAGCCAAGCGCAGATGCACGCCGTATGCGCATCTGGTGCACACCCTGTGTACAGCCAGTGTACACCCGGTGCACAGCAGGTTCGCTATCTCAGAGCGCGGCCTTTGATGATCGCATCTTTCCCGAATTTGGCGCGAATTTTGTCGGCGGCCTTCTCGGCTTCAGCCCGTTTTGTGGCATCGGGGTCAAGCAAATCGCCCTCTCGGTCGGCGTCCGCGTCCGAAGTAATCTCGGACAGACCAACCCCCAAGAGACGGAACGGCCCGCGTCCGCTGACCTGATCAAAAAGCCCGCGTGCCGTCCGGTAAATCGTGTCTGCAATCTGGGTCGGATGATGCAGGCTTTGGCGTTTGGAGATCAACTTGAAATCATGCGTTTTCAGCTTCAACTGAACGACCCGCCCTGCCTTATCCTTGGCTTTTGCGCGCGCGCTGACCTTTTCAGCCATCCGCCAGATATGTCCGTCAAGGATGTCGATGTTGGCCGTATCTTCGGAAAAAGTCGTTTCATTTGAAAGGGTTTTGACAGGTGCATGGGTCGAGATCCTCCGCCCGTCCTCACCCCGCGCAAGGCTGTAAAGCCGCTCGCCCATGCCGCCGAACCGGTCATGCAGGTCGCGCCTGTCCCAGCGCAAAAGGTCATCAAAGGTGCGGATGCCAGCCGCCTCAAGGCTGGCTTGTGCAGCAGGGCCGATGCCCCAGATCAGGCGGACCGATTTGGGACGTAGAAAGGCAGTGGTTTCTTCCTTGCCGATAATCGAAAACCCGCGCGGTTTATCGAGGTCAGAGGCCACTTTCGCGAGGAATTTGTTGTGCGAAAGCCCAATCGAGCCGGTCAGGCCCAACTCATCCTTCATGCGTTTGATCAGACGGGCCAGCATCACGGCAGGCGGCGCATGATGCAAACGAGCCGTCCCTGACAAATCCATAAACGCCTCATCCAACGACAACGGCTCCACCACCGGCGTCAACTCATCCATCATCTCGCGGATCGCCTTGGAGGCTTCGACATAAGCATCGAAGTTCGGGCGGACGACGACGGCCTCGGGGCAGAGTTTCAGGGCCTGAAACATCGGCATTGCCGACTTCACGCCCTTAATCCGCGCAACATAGCAAGCGGTTGAGACGACGCCGCGCCGCCCGCCGCCAATGATGACGGGTTTATCGGCGAGGTCCGGGTTATCGCGCTTTTCCACAGAGGCGTAGAACGCATCGCAATCCATATGCGCGATCGACAGATCAAAAAGCTCTGGATGTCGGATCACACGCGGGCTGCGGCAGGCGGGGCAGCGCCTATCGCTATCAAACGTGGTCAGGCAATCGCGGCAGAGGGCGGGCATGGGCCAAGGGTATTCTTCCTGCATGTTGGGCACAATGATCTGCTGTCAGCAGGCTTTGTTGGCGTTGGAGCCTCCGGCGGGAGTATTTTCGGCAAAATGATAAGGCTGGATGCACGTTCTTGTGTATACGGCAGAATACTTGTTGATTTTGAAATCGCGGGGGCGTAGGAGTTTCCCATAGGAAACACGTTGACCGGGAGAGAGCGAATCTCCGTGTCACGGACCGCCGCCGAAGGAGCAACCGCCCCGGTCACTCTCAGGCAAAAGGACCGGTTGAGGTGCAAAACGCCGAAGAGTGACCTTGAATGGTCCGCCGAAGGAGCAAGCCCGCAACCCGGGTGAATCTCTCAGGTACAGCAGACGGCGGGGGCAGCGCGCAAGCGCACATGGTTGGAGATTTGCCATGACCTCTATTGCTGTTCTTGGTGCCGGTATCACAGGTGTCACCACTGCTTATTCCCTCAGCCAGCGCGGCTATGACGTCACGGTTTATGATCGTCAGCGTTATGCGGCGATGGAGACGAGCTTTGCCAATGGCGGGCAGTTGAGTGCCTCAAACGCCGAGGTTTGGAACCAATGGTCCACGGTACTCAAAGGGATCAAATGGATGTTGCAGGGCGACGCACCCCTATCAGTGAACCCGCGCCCAAGCTGGCACAAGTTCAGCTGGATGGCTGAGTTTCTGGCCAATATCCCCAACTACAAAGCCAACACGATTGAGACGGCCCGTTTGGCTGTGACAGCCCGTGCCGGGCTGATGGAGATGGCTGAGCGGTCTGGTGTGGACTTTGACTGGACCCCGGCTGGGATCCTGCATTTCTACAAAACGCAGAAAGACTTCGATCACGCCCGGCGCGTGACCGGCTTGCTGGCGCAAGGTGGTTTGCATCGTCAGGAACTGACCGCTGAAGAGACACTAGCCAAGGAACCGACCCTGAGCGGTGACATCTTGGGGGGCTTCTGGACCGAGAGCGACAGCACTGGAGACATCCACAAATTTACCGTTGGGATGGCTGATTGGCTGCAAACTCAAGGCGTTCGATTCGAGATGGGGCATGCGGTCACGGACGTCTGCTCTGACGCGGATGGTGTTACGGTACGGGGGCGGGATGAGACGCGCTTTGATGCTGTCGTTGTCTCGGCTGGTGTTGCTTCGCGCTACTTTGCAAAGATGCTGGGGGATCGGGTGAATGTGTATCCTGTGAAAGGCTATTCGATCACCGTGAACCTGAATGATGCCGCGTCTCAGGCTGCGGCACCGACGGTGTCACTGCTTGATGACAAAGCAAAAATCGTGACCTCGCGTCTTGGGAAGGATCGTTTCCGCATTGCAGGAACAGCCGAGTTCAATGGCGAAAACCGTGACATCCGCGCTGACCGTGTGAAGCCCCTTGTGGATTGGTGTGAAACCCATTTCCCAGGTGTGAGCACTGAAAGCTGTGTGCCATGGGCTGGCTTGCGCCCAATGATGCCGAATATGATGCCCCGTGTGGGCGCTGGGCGGAGCGCCCGCGTGTTTTACAACACAGGTCACGGGCACCTTGGTTGGACGCTTTCGGCGGCGACGGCAGATATCGTTGCAAGCACGATACAGTCGCGATTTGACGATCGCAAAACGCACAGTATGCAACGGCATACATTGAAATCAGCCTAAACGCTTCTTATCTATCTACTAACGATAACAAAGGACAGTTGGAGATAAATGGAAGATATTGTGACTGAATTCATTGGGGGAAACATCGTTTTCCTGTTGCTGGCGATCTTTATCGTCGTCTGTATTCTTGCCGGTGTGCGGATCGTACCGCAGTCCGAAAAATATGTTGTGGAACGGCTGGGAAGGCTGCGCTCTGTTTTGGGGCCAGGCATCAACTTCATTGTGCCGTTCCTCGACCGGGTTCGTCACAAAGTCTCAATCCTTGAACGTCAGCTGCCGTCAATGACGCAGGACGCGATTACGTCTGACAACGTGCTGGTGCAGGTCGAGACCTCGGTCTTTTATCGGATCATTGAGCCCGAAAAGACAGTCTACCGTATCCGTGACGTTGATGGTGCGATCTCGACCACTGTTGCCGGTATTGTCCGCTCTGAAATTGGTCGGATGGAGCTTGACCAGGTACAGGCCAACCGTTCGAACCTGATTAATGCCGTGCGCGAGCAAGTGGCCCAACAGGTTGATGACTGGGGGATCGAAGTCACCCGTGCGGAAATCCTTGATGTGAACCTTGATCAGGCGACCCGTGAAGCGATGCTGCAGCAGTTGAATGCCGAACGCGCCCGCCGTGCGCAGGTCACCGAGGCCGAAGGCCAAAAGCGTGCGGTCGAATTGCAATCTGACGCAGAGCTTTACGCTGCCGAACAGGACGCGAAAGCACGCCGGATCCTGGCCGATGCAGAAGCCTACGCAACCCAAGTTGTTGCTGTTGCCATTGCTGAAAACGGTCTGGAAGCCGCGCAGTATCAAGTGGCCCTGAAACAGGTCGAAGCACTGACCAAACTGGGTGAAGGTACCGGAAGCCAAACTGTGGTTCTGCCAGCCAATGCGCTTGATGCCTTTGCTGATGCGTTCAAAATGCTGAAAGGAACCAAGTGATGCCTTTATGGATGGAATGGTGGTTTTGGATGTCCGGTGCGTTGGTGCTTGCCACGCTTGAAGTCTTGATCCCCGGGTACATCTTTCTTGGCTTCGCCATCGGGGCCGGCGTGATGGGATTGATGATGCTCTTTGGCATCACAGGCACTGGTCTGGCCCTGACTTTGGTGATCTTCGCGGTCCTGTCGCTGATCTCTTATCTGGTGATGCGCAAGGTCTTTGGCCTGAAAACCGGTCAGGTGAAAATCTGGGACACAGACGTCAACGACAACTGATTGACGGTCTTGATAGCCGAAAAGACCCCGATCCTCATGGTCGGGGTTTTTTATGCTTTGGCCAATTCGGCCTGGATATCCAACGCGGCTTTGCGCGGGTCTGCCGCCTGCCAGATGGGACGGCCGACAACGATGTGGTCCGCGCCATTTGCCATCGCTTTTACCGGTGTCATCACGCGCTTCTGGTCGCCAAGGTCGGCACCTGCGGGCCGCACGCCCGGTGTGACGATCAGTTTGCCATCCGCCTCGGGCAGGGCGCGGATCAATGCGGCTTCCTGAGGCGATGCGATCACCCCGTCAGCGCCATTTGAAAGGGCTACCCCTGCGCGCTCTTGCACGAGGTCCTTGATGTCGCCTTCCT
>CAYLMZ010000124.1:0-6362 GCA_964385035.1 uncultured Loktanella sp. | reverse complement strand
AAGGGGCTGGCAGCGATGTTGATCTGCCAGTCCTCACCTGTTGGGCCATTGGGGGCAGATGCCCAAGGCGGCGCGATCACGGCATTGCACTGGGGCATTGCAGGCAACATGACCGATGGCGCTTTGTCCGATCAGCTGTCGCAAGAGCTTCGCGATTACTTCGCTGGCCGTTCCACATGCTTTACTGTGCCCCTTGCGCCCAAAGGCAGCGCCTTTCAATTGGCGTTCTATGACGCCCTTTGCGCAATCCCATATGGCGAAACGCGCACCTATGGCGATTTGGCAAAGACACTGAATGTGCCCGCCCAGGCCATTGGTCAAGCCTGCGGTGCAAATCCGATCCCGATCCTGATCCCGTGCCACCGTGTTTTGGGCGCGGATGGATTGGGTGGATACTCTGGCAAAGGTGGGGTCGAGGCAAAAATCACACTCCTCAAAATCGAAGGGGCTGCTGGTCTTTTGATCTGACCACCTCTTCTTTCTCCCAGGAAACTCCCGCCGGAGGCTCCGACGGGGGTAAGAAGAGCCAAGGCTGATCGGTCAGAAGTGTGTAAACAAAACCTTCACGCAACGCGCGTTTTCCCCGCGGGGAAGGTGATGGGTTATCGCCTCCGAACGACAGGAACAGAGCTTTGCCGATAAGTCGCCTCAGGATGCGGGGGATGCCCGTGGGTTTGCCGCCAATACAGAGTAGCACCAAGCTTGAACCAAAGCGGCAGCGTCAACAACAATCCGATCACGAACCCGCCAGCATGTGCCCAATAGGCGACGCCGCCCATAGAGGTGTCGACGTTGACCCCACTAAAGAGTTGTAGGCCAAACCACAGGCCCAGCATGATCCAAGCAGGCACGGGGAAAACGCGGATATAAACGATCAGGATCAGCAAGATATCGACCCGCGCTTTGGGAAACAGCAAAAGGTATCCACCCATGACCCCGGCGATGGCCCCTGACGCACCGACCGTCGGAATGATCGACGTGGGGTCGGCATAAACATGCACAAGGCTCGCCCCGATACCCGAGGCCAGATAGAAGATCAGGAACGGCAAATGCCCCATCTCATCTTCAAGGTTATCACCGAAAATCCACAGAAACAGCATATTGCCCGCCAGATGCATAAAGCCGCCATGCAGGAATATGGACGTCACCAATGCGGCGTAGTTCTCGCCCTCGCTCAAACGTGCAGGCAGCAGCGCATAATCGAAGTAGAACTGCGCCAATTCCCTGTTGGTTTCAATCGTGGCCTGTCCGCCTAGGTAGACGGCGACATTAATGAAAATCAGCGTATAGGTGACGAAGGGCACACGCTCGGACGGGTTGTGGTCGCGGATCGGAAACATAGTGTGACCGTTGCCGATGCAGGCACCCCCGTCAAGCGGGCGTGCCTGCGACCTCGGCCAAAAGTGCTGCGTTCCCGCCGGCTGCCGTGGTGTCGATGCAAACGTGTCTTTCGTGCATGACATGCGCGACATCCGGCATGCTGGTGATCAGCGGGATGATAGGACCGGTGCGCCTGCTCAGGGCCAGCTCGTATGCGCGGCCTGTTGCCCCGTCACCCCACCAGATCACCCCGCCAAGCGGGGTGAGTGTTTCCAGCGCTTCCGCTTCAATGGCTCCATCAGCCTTGACCGCAATGCCCCCAAGGTCCTGCACCGCGCGGGCCTGCGCTTCGGCGGTTGCAGTTCCCGGACCAAGGCACAGGATTGGATCGCGGCCATGCAGGCTGTGGCGATTGGATTCGCCCGTTGGCCCTGGCAAATCCGTTACCGCTGCGCTGGGCGGCTTGCCCGCTTTTTCCAGATTCTTGCGGAGTTGGTCCAGATTGGCCTGATTTTTCCACTCGTCACTGCGCGGTGCTGTCTGCGGCGTTGCAAACCTAAACAGATAGTGCGGCCCACCAGCTTTGGGCCCTGTCCCCGACAGGCCTTCCCCGCCAAAGGGCTGAGAGCCGACGATCGCACCAATCTGGTCGCGATTGACATAGATGTTGCCTGCATCAATCCGTTCGACAATTGTTTGCACCCGATCATCAATTCGCGTGTGCAGTCCAAAAGTCAGACCGTAACCGGTGGCGTTGATGTCACGGATGATCTGGTCCAGCTCATGGGAACGGAACGTTGCGATATGCAGAACCGGCCCAAAGATTTCGCGGGTCAGATCGCCAATCCCGTTCACGCGGATGACCGTTGGTGCAATGAAGTGGCCGGCGGCGGGGGCGTTGATCTGGTGAATGATCCGACCCTCTGTTTGGGCCTGATGGATGTGATCGGCAATTCCCTTATGGGCCAGCGCGTCAATGACGGGTCCAACGTCTGTTGCCAGCAACCATGGATCACCGAGCTTCAGTTCGTCCATTGCGCCACTGAGCATGGTGATCAGCTTTTCAGCAATGTCTTCCTGAACATAAAGGCAGCGCAAAGCAGAGCATCGCTGTCCGGCTGATTGAAACGCGCCATTGAGAATGTCGCGCACCGCATGTTCCGGCAGCGCCGTGCTATCCACAATCATGGCGTTCAACCCGCCTGTTTCGGCAATCAACGGTGTTCCCGGATCACAGTGGGCGGCCATGTTTGCGCGAATTTTGCGCGCAGTGGGTGTGGACCCGGTGAAAGCCACCCCACAGATGCGTGCATCTGCGGTGAGTGCGGCGCCAACTTCACCCCCTCCGGGCAGAAGTTGAATAGCATACTCCGGCACACCTGCTTTGCGCATCAGGTCGATGGCACGCATCGCGATCAGGGGTGTTTGTTCTGCAGGTTTGGCTAGAACACCGTTGCCTGCTGCCAATGCTGCCGCAATTTGGCCTGTGAAAATCGCCAAGGGGAAATTCCAGGGGCTGATACAGGTCCATATACCGCGTGCGCCGGTCGAGGTATTTGCTTGCGCTGCATAGTAGCGCAGGAAATCCACTGCCTCGCGCAACTCGGCTACGGCGTCGGGCAGACATTTGCCCGCTTCACGTGTCAGGATTGCAAAAAGTTCCGGCGCGTTTGCTTCATAGGCATCAGCAACCTTGTTGAGGATACGGCGGCGGGTCTCCAGATCTGAATCCCACGGTTTGGCATCTGCGAGGGCAGATGCCACATCATCAAACGTGGCATTGTGGACCTGCCCAACCGTGTCCCCCGGGTTTGCAGGGTTGATGACATCTTGGACGGACGGGAGCCTCCGGCGGGAGTTTTCGGGCCAGGATGAAGTGAGCGGATGTGCGTTGAATGATGCGTTCTGAAAAGCAGCCATGTCTTGCTCGAGTGACACCAATGTTGGCGCATGGGTCAGGTCCCAGCCTTTTGAATTGGTTCGCTCGGGTTGGAAGAGGTCGGGGCCTTGCGTAATGGCTGGGGTCTGCCCCGCAGCGTCAAAGGGGCATGCGGCCACGACTTCGGGCGCGACGTCTTCATCAACGATCTGGTTGACAAAGCTTGAGTTGGCTCCGTTTTCCAACAAGCGTCTGACCAGATAGGCCAGAAGGTCCTCGTGCGCGCCTACGGGTGCATAAATACGGCATCTGGTTTGTTCCCGTTCAAGGATGATCGCATGCAGCGTCTCGCCCATGCCATGGAGCCGCTGAAACTCAAAGTCATCGGGACCCCGACCTGTTTGCTTGGCAAGATCAAGGATTGCCGCAACTGTGTGGGCGTTATGTGTCGCAAACTGGGGGTAAATGCGGTCGGTCATGTCCAACAGTTTGCGCGCATTGGCGATATAGCTGATGTCAGTATGTTCTTTGGCCGTGAAAACCGGAAATCCGGCCATGCCTTCGACCTGTGCCCGTTTGACCTCGGCGTCCCAGTAGGCCCCTTTCACAAGGCGGACCATGATTTTGCGGTCGAGGGTCTGAGCCAACCTGTAAAGATGGTCGATGACATATGGCGCGCGTTGCCCATAAGCCTGCACCACCACACCAAAACCATCCCAGCCAGCCAACGCAGGTTCTGCCAGGACCGCACCAATCACCTCGAGCGACAAGGACAGGCGATCTGCCTCCTCCGCGTCAATGTTGAAGCCCATTCCCGCCGATTTTGCCAGCATCGCCAGTGCACGGACCCGAGGGACCAGTTCGGTCATCACACGGTCTTTCCGGGCAACCTCATAGCGCGGGTGGAGTGCGGAGAGCTTGACCGAAATGCCGGGGTTCTCGGCCACGCTGGTATGGATGCAGTGGGTGGCAATCGCGCTGATCGCCCGTGAATAGGCCAAGTGGTAGCCGCGCGCGTCAGCATCCGTTCGTGCCGCTTCCCCCAGCATATCGTAACTGTAGGTAAAGCCTTTGGCCTGCATTCCTTCGGCGCGCTGCATCGCTTTGCCAATGTCTTCGCCCAGCACGAATTGCCGCCCCATTTCACGCATGGCGCGGGCCACTGCCGTGCGGATGACCGGTTCGCCCAGACGTTTGACCGCAGCGCGCAATGGGCCGGTGATGCCGCCTTGCTCATCATCAAGCACCCGCCCCGTCAGCATGAGCGCCCATGTCGACGCATTCACCAATGACGACGCTGAATGCCCGAGGTGCTTGCCCCAGTCGGATGGCGCGATCTTGTCCTCGATCAACTCATCCATTGTATCAGCATCGGGCACCCGCAAAAGCGCCTCGGCAAGGCACATCAGTGCAATACCTTCGTCAGTGGAAAGCCCGTATTCGGCAAGGAAGACTTCCATCAGGCCAGGGTCAGCGCTGTTGCGGATCTCGCGCACGAGATCAGCCCCTCGCTGACTAATCCGTTGACGGTCAGCGTCTGACAGATTGGCCTGTGCGACCAGCCGTGCGACAGCGGTTTGTTCATCCTGATACATGGCCGTGTCGATCAGGGCGGGGAGGGCGTCAAAAGCTGCATTTTTCATGAGTTGCTCCATAGCTTTGGCCTATGATACCGAAAACCGACAGATCGATCTGACTGCATTCTGTGATATTCATAGTCAGAATCACTAAAAGAGAGGCGGATTTATGCGCGAAGTGGCTACACAGCTTGACCGATTTGATCGAAAGATCATCGATATACTCGCCGGGGAAGGTCGGATCAGTGTGACCGAACTGGCCCGGCGGATTGGTTTGTCAAAGTCTCCGACGCAAGCGCGCCTGAAGCGCCTTGAGGAAACCGGCGTAATCACAGGCTATGCAGCTCTTTATGACCCTATCCTGTTGGGGCGCGATCACGTGGCCTTTGTCGAGGTGAAGCTGACTGACACAAGAGAGAAAGCGTTGGCTGCTTTCAACAAAGCTGTCGCGATTATTCCCGAGGTCGAACAATGCCATCTGATTGCGGGGGCATTCGACTACCTTCTAAAGGTACGTACTGATGGGATGACGGGATATCGCGCTGTCTTGGCAGAAAAGATCTCGACCCTGCCGCATGTTTCGAACACGTCTACCTATGTGGCGATGCAGGCTGTGAAAGAAGATGGGTTGGGTCCAGTGACTTGACGCGAGGTGTCTGCGTTTCATTTTGTTTGTCATGAGATATTTTCTGCCGCTTTGCCTGATGGCCGCGCCCGTCTTCGCCCAAGATTGCCCCTCTGTGCCCGATCGCAGAGCCGAAATGGCAGAGCATTATGCAGGTTTGCAGGCAGCGCAGAATGAGATGGGGGCCGCACCGCACAATGCTGCGCTTTGGGAAATCTGGCTGGATGCGCCCAATGAGACCGCGCAAGAAATGCTGGATCGCGGCATCAGCCTGCGCAGCGTGTCTGACTTTTTGGGCTCGATCGACGCACTGGACCGGTTGGTCGCTTATTGTCCGTTGTATGCCGAAGGTTACAACCAGCGCGCTTTCACCTATTTCCTTGGTGGTCGGTATGAAGAAGCGCTCTCTGATCTGGATCGCACGCTGGAACTCATGCCAGATCATATTGGTGCTTTGTCTGGCAAGGGGCTGACTTTGATCGAGATGGGGCGCATTGATGATGCGCAAGCGGCATTGAAGGCAGCGGTGGCATTGCACCCTTGGTTGGCAGAACGATTCCTGATCGAAGAACCGGCGGGTACTGATCTTTGATCACCGCTTGCCCATTGCGGGCGCTGGGCATAGGAATGCACCCGTGCCCGCGTGGTGGAATGGTAGACATCGGAGACTTAAAATCTCTTGGCCGAAAGGCCGTGCCGGTTCGAGTCCGGCCGCGGGTACCACTCAACGCTTGATTCAGTCCTAAATCGTCCCTGAATCGGTGGGATTCCCAAGGTCTTTGACCAGAATCGGTTTTTGTGTAACTATTCTGGTCTGGTCAGGGTGTATTGAAGAGCAGCGATTGCCCGCGTGACCCAATAAAATAAGGGGTTTGAATGCGACCTCTGCGGCCTTATGAGAAAAATGCAAATTTCTTCAAAAAAGGTCTTGCGGGTGTTGTTGGTTATCCGTAGAACCCCC
>CAYLMZ010000123.1:0-6427 GCA_964385035.1 uncultured Loktanella sp. | reverse complement strand
GCAGCGGCAGGACGGGATAGGATGAACTCAATGGTTCTTGCATGCTCTTTTCCTTTTTTGGCAAGACGCGCCGGTCCCGCTTGGCGGCAACATGGTGCGTCTCCGGTGCCTCAACATGTGGGGCGATGTCGCAGTGGTTTCAACCAGACACATGCAGCACGGATGTCAGAGTGCACCTCTGGGCCCGGACCCGCAAGCGTCCCTAGATGATTCTTTTGCTCAAAGCGGTGCGATATCGCCCAATGCACGGTTCGCGTGGAACTCTGCCTCCCAGGCATCAAATCCGCCATCTGTAATCGCATCTCGCATACCCGCCATGATTTCTTGAAAATAGTGCAGGTTATGCCAGGTCAGCAGCATCCCAGAAATCATTTCTTGTGCGCGGAACACATGGTGAAGGTAAGCGCGTGAGTAGTTAGTGCAGGCAGGACATGTGCAGTGCTCATCCAACGGCCGCGGATCATCGGCATGGCGGGCGTTCTTGATGTTGACCACACCCCTGCGGGTAAACACCTGCCCCGTCCGGCCAGACCGGCTGGGCAGGACACAATCCATCATGTCGATCCCGCGTTTGACAGCACCCACGATATCATCGGGCTTGCCGACCCCCATCAGATAGCGGGGCTTGTAGATGGGCAGTTGATCAGGCGCAAAGTCCAACACATTGAACATCGCTTCCTGCCCCTCGCCAACGGCGAGACCACCCACGGCATAGCCGTCAAACTCAATCGCCCGCAGCGCCTCAGCCGAGCGCCCGCGCAAGTCTTCTTCCAACCCACCCTGCTGAATCCCGAACAGCGCATGGCCGGGCCTGTCGCCAAAGGCATCGCGCGACCGCTGTGCCCAGCGCATCGAGAGTTCCATACTCTGTTCAATGCGGGCACGATCCGCAGGCAAGGCGGGACATTCGTCAAAACACATCACAATGTCAGAGCCCAAGAGCTTCTGGATTTCCATCGACCGCTCAGGGGTCAGATGATGGCGCGATCCGTCGATATGGCTTTTAAAGGTCACGCCCTCTTCGGTCAGTTTCCGCAAGCCCGACAGGCTCATGACCTGAAAGCCACCAGAATCCGTCAGGATCGGCTTGTCCCAGTTCATAAACCCGTGCAGACCACCAAGCCGATCAATCCGCTCTGCGGTGGGGCGCAACATCAAATGGTAGGTGTTCCCCAGCAAAATATCCGCACCAGTGGCGGCGACGCTTTCCGGCATCATCGCTTTGACCGTGGCAGCAGTCCCGACAGGCATGAAGGCGGGGGTGCGAATATCCCCACGCGGCGTGTGGATCACACCGGTCCGCGCTTTGCCATCGGTCGCGCGCAAATCAAATGAGAACCGCTCAGTCATCTAGGCATCCTTTGGTTTGGGTGCGGATATGAAGGAAGTCGTGTGCATTGAAAAGGCTTCCCTCGCAAAACGAGAGCACCTAACGTCGCGCGCATGAATGTGATCACCAAAGACCCCCGCGCCATCAACGCCGCCATATGGGCGGGATGTTTCATCGGCTTTGTCAGCTTCGGATTTGCGGCCACATTCGGTGTGTTTCTACGACCAATGTCGGCAGAGCTCGGCTGGTCGCGCGAGGTTTTCGCGCTCTCCATGGCAGTGCAGGCCATCTGCTGGGGGATTACGCAACCACTGGCGGGCATGGTAGCGGACAGGTTCGGCAGCGGGCGGGTGCTGGCCTTCGGAGCACTCATCGCGTCCTTGGGATTTGCGCTGCGCGGGATCGTAACAGACCCCACGCTTTTTGTGCTGACGGGGATCATCGTCGGGATCGGGACAGGGGCGGCTGCGTTCCAGATCGTCATCATCGCTCTGGGCAAAATCGTCAGCCCCGAAAAGCGTAGCTTTATCATGGGGCTTGGCACGGCGTCGGCCTCGGCAGGGATGTTTGTCTCGGCTCCACTGGCTGTATTGCTGATCGGCTGGTTGGGATGGCAAAACGCAATTTTCGCCATCGCCCTGAGTTACCTGCTGATCCTGCCAGTTTCGGTAATGGTGCATCGGGTCTCTGTCGGGACGGTCAACTCCAGCGACAACAGTTTTGGATATGCGATCAAAACGGCGTTTCAGGACCGGGCCTATGTGCTGTTATTTGCAGGGTTCTTCGTGTGTGGTTTCCACGTGGCCTTCATTCAGACCCACCTACCCGCCTACATCGCGGATCAGGGGTTCTCGCCGGCGTTGGGGGCATGGTCGCTGGCGCTGATCGGGCTTTTCAATATCGCGGGGTCTTTCCTGTCGGGCTGGTCCGGGCAACGGTTTTCCAAAAAACGGGTGCTGAGCGGTATCTACTTTACGCGGGCCATCGTTATCGCACTCTTCATCCTTGCACCGCTGAGCCCGGGAAGCATCTACATCTTCTCGGCAGCGATGGGGCTTTTGTGGCTTTCGACTGTGCCGCTGACTACAGCGCTGATCGCGCAAACTCAAGGGCTCAACTATCTGGCAACACTGGGCGGTCTGATTTTCCTGAGCCACCAGTCGGGGGCTTTCATCGGCACATGGCTCGGCGGACGCATCTACGACATCTACGGAACCTATGATCCGGTCTGGTGGGCGGCGATCATCCTTGGCGTCGCGGCTGCCCTGATCCATCTGCCGATCCGCGAAACCCCGGGCAAACTGGCGCAAGCAGCGACTTAAGGCTTCTTTCTCCAGGAAAACTCCCGCCGGAGGCGACCGGATGGTCGGCAAATAGTGCCGCCGCCCGCTCTTTACTGCCCGCGCTCTAATCCCTATATGTTTCGTCAGGAATTCAGGATTGGATAAGATGACTGACAGCAATGCACAGCTTGAAGGCACACCTATGATCGCGCCTTCAACGACCGATCACCCCCTTTACGAGGATATCGTGCAGGCCTGCCGTTCGGTCTATGACCCAGAAATTCCGGTCAACATCTACGATCTTGGCCTGATTTACACGATCGACATCAAGGACGATAATGCCGTCAACATCACAATGACATTGACCGCCCCTGGCTGCCCTGTTGCAGGTGAAATGCCAGGATGGGTGGCCGATGCGGTCGAGCCTCTGCCCGGTGTGAAACAAGTCGATGTCGAGATGACGTTCGAGCCACAATGGGGCATGGACATGATGTCCGACGAAGCACGTCTCGAACTGGGCTTCATGTAGCATAGCAAATGCGTGACACAGCGTCCTCTTGAGAAGGACACACCGCCCGCCTACGTTAGGCGAAAGGAGAACAACATGTTCGGTATTCCAGGCAAGCAAGCCGTCACCATCACAGATAAGGCAGCGGCACAAATTGCGAAACTGATGGACAAAGACGGCCATCAGGGGCTGCGCATCGGCGTCAAGAAAGGCGGCTGCGCGGGCATGGAATATACCATGGACTACGTCACCGAAGTCGATCCGCTGGACGAAGTGGTCGAACAGGACGGCGCGCGGGTCATGATTGCCCCCATGGCGCAGATGTTCCTTTTCGGAACAGAAATCGACTATGAGACCTCGCTTTTGGAAAGCGGCTTCAAGTTCCGCAATCCCAACGTGGTTGACGCCTGCGGCTGCGGTGAATCGATTAAATTCGACGAAACCATCAACCAGAACTGATGGCTGTGTCGGAGGCAGATATCGCCTTCGCGCAAGACCTTTTTGCAAAGCTCGGCGCAATCACCACACGCAAGATGTTCGGCGGCATCTGCCTTTACCAAGCAGGCACCGTCTTTGCGTTGATGAGCAGCGAAGGCACGCTTTACCTCAAATGCACACCACCACTGAGTGAAGCGCTCGCCGCAGATGGGTCAGTCCAATTTCACAACATGCCCTACTGGTCACTGCCCGAAGCAGCCCTTGACGATCCCGCAGAGGCCTGCACATTGGCGCGGCAAACTCTCATTGCCTTACAGTAGGACCCGCACATGCCCCGTAAACTCGCCGCTGGAAACTGGAAGATGAACGGGACAGGCGCGAGCCTTGGCGAACTGGAGGCGATTGCAGCACATCGCGGCGACAAAGCTGTTGATGTGCTGATCTGTCCCCCAACGACGCTCTTGAGCCGGGCAAGCAATCTGGGGATATCCCTTGGTGGTCAGGACTGCCATGCCAATGCGTCAGGCGCACATACCGGCGACATCAGCGCCGCGATGTTGGCTGATGCCGGGGCAAGTGCCGTGCTGACTGGCCATTCCGAACGCAGGACAGATCACCATGAAACCGACGCGGACGTGGCCGCAAAATCAAAGGCTGCTTATGCCGCTGGGCTGCAAACCGTCATTTGCATCGGCGAAACACTAGCCGAGCGTGAGGCAGGAACGACCCTGCACGTGATTGATAAGCAACTTGCAGGCTCTGTTCCTGACGAAGCGACCGCGCAGAACACCGTGATCGCCTATGAGCCGGTCTGGGCCATTGGAACAGGCAAGGTGCCCAGCATCGGGCAAATTGATGAGGTTCACAGCCATATCCGCGCTAGACTTTCAGCGCGCTTTGCTGACGGGGGTGACTTTACGGTGCTCTATGGTGGCTCTGTCAAAGCCAGCAATGCTGCCGAAATCTTCGCAGTTTCCGATGTGAACGGGGCACTAGTGGGTGGGGCAAGCCTGAAGGCTGCGGATTTCACCCCGATTATCGACGCGCTTGCGGCGTCAGGCTGAAGAGGTTTCGTGGGCTTCCACCACATCCTTGAGCCGCGACACAGCCCCCTTGATATCTTTGATGACGTCGTCTGCGCCGACTAAGGTGCAAATGTCGGGGTGGTGATCAAGAATATTACCAGCCACCACGATATGGGCCAGCGGATGCGAAATCCTTAGCGCCAGCACAAGGCGGGTCAGGCGTGCGATCAGCACATCGGAATTTGCCACCAGCACAATGGCGCGGTAGTTGCGCAGCTCTGCCTTATCAAGCAGCGTGTCGTGATCCATTCCGATCATCATATCGATGTCCCACCCGTTGCGGCGGAAGATATCGGTGGCCATCTCGATCCCCAAAGTATGGGTTTCGCCCGGGACCAAGGCAAACATTGCCGGATGGTCGGCGCGGTTTTGAATGATCGATGGGGCAATCACATGACGCAGCCCCCGAATGATGCGGAACAACCTGCCACAGGCAAGTGTAACATCGACAAAAGTAATCTCGTCTGCGTCCCAAAGATCGCCCAACCTGCGCGCCGCAGCAGCGACGTAGTGAAGATAGATCGCCTCGACTTCTACACCGTCTTGGCGGGCTTCAAGAATAATGCGATCGGCCGCACGATTGTCGGGCGACAAAAGTGCGTCACAGAGCCGTTCGATCTCTGCCTTCGTCGGGAAGTTGCTATGTTGCGCGTTCCTAGGCATGCGAAATGCTAACCGTCTCACGACCTCGCGTGCAACCGCGATGATCGCCTGCTCCGGTAAATCCTTTTCTACGAGCCGAAATTGTTCCTCGGCTTTCTTATATTCCGCGCTGTCAAACGCACTTTCGTTCAACGGCGTCTGCGCCATGAACGGCCTCCTCTCCCCGGGGTTTGTCGAACGGTCGCGGGTTCACGACTCACTTCGGACAGCACCCCTTCAGCGAGAAATTACCATAAAAACATGGGGTTTAACGCGTGTCAGAACGTCGCGGAGTACATCTGTACACAATGGTTGACACCTTTTCGGCACTGGCGTTCTAAGCCTTTGCAAAGACACACTTGTCTTGACCTCTTGCATCTTCAAAGCAGCTTCGCCAAACCTGACACATGGAAAGACTGACGCAATCCCCCACTGATCCGGCCTTCGTGCAAGACCCCTACACGTTCTATGACCGGGCCCGCACAGCCGGTGATTTTATCTGGTGGGATGACTACGACATGGCCTGCGCCGTCAGCCACAAGATGGTCCACCAAGTGCTGCGCGACCGGCGCATGGGGCGGGAGTGTCCGGCCGAGTTAGCCCCGGCCATTCCTGACCACCTCAAACCGTTCTTTGACGTCGAGGCCCACTCCATGCTGGAGTTAGAACCACCCCGCCATACGCGGCTCAGGGCACTTGTTTTGCGCGCGTTCACCAGCCGAACGATTGCGGGCTTGGAACCGGACATCCGACAGCTTTGTTATGCGTTGATCGACAAATTCCCGAACACACCCTTCGACCTGCTGACCGCCTATGCCCAACCCGTCCCGGTGGTCATCATCTCCCGTCTGCTGGGCGTTCCAGAGGATCGGGCGGATGATCTGGTGCGCTGGTCCAACGCAATGGTCGCTATGTATCAGGCGCGCCGCACCCCGCAGATCGAGGCCGATGCGATCCGGGCGACCGAAGATTTCGTGGCCTTCATGCGCAGCTACATCGCAGAGCGACGCAATTCCCCGACCGATGACCTGATCTCGACCCTGATCGCGGCCCGCGAAGATGGCGAGAGACTGTCCGAGGACGAGTTGATCACAACCTGCATCCTGCTGTTGAATGCGGGGCACGAGGCGACCGTGCATAC
>CAYLMZ010000122.1:0-6434 GCA_964385035.1 uncultured Loktanella sp. | reverse complement strand
CGACACCGGCAACAACATTGGATTCCATGATTTCCTCCTCATCGCAGACCAGCGTCCCAGCGCTGCTCGATGGCTCTTCAAATGATGACAGGACCCGCAGGCGCACCTTATAGCGCATCGCCAGCTCGACCGAGCGGGTTTGCAAGACCTTGGCGCCAAGCGAGGCGAGTTCCAGCATTTCCTCAAAGGCGATCTTGTCGAGTTTGCGGGCCTTGTTGGTGATGCGCGGGTCGGTGGTGTAGACGCCATCGACGTCTGTGTAGATATCGCAGCGCTCGGCCTCGAAGGCGGCGGCAAAGGCGACAGCAGTGGTGTCTGATCCGCCGCGCCCCAATGTCGTGATCCGTCCTTCCGGGCTGATCCCCTGAAAACCGGCGACGACAGCGACTTTCATACCTTCGGCAAACTTCGCGTTGATATTGTCATTCGGGATGTCCTCGATCCGCGCGCTGGAATGGGCGGAGGTCGTCTGCACTGGGACCTGCCAGCCTTGCCAGCTGCGCGCAGGAATATGCATTTCCTGCAAACGCAGGGCCATCAGACCGGCAGTGACATTTTCGCCCGATGAGACAATCGCATCATACTCGCGCGCATCATAAAGTGGAGAGGTCTCTTTGACCCAGCCCTCCAGCTCATTGGTTTTGCCAGACATGGCGGAGACGATGACAATCACCTCATAGCCATTGGCAACTTCCAATGCCACGCGTTTGGCCGCGCGGGCAATCCGGTCGAGGTTTGCCACCGAGGTGCCGCCAAATTTCATCACGAGCTTGGGCATAGGTCTTTCCAAAGGATGCATCTTTCAATCGATGCTCCCTTTAATGCCGCCAAAGCTGAAGGGCAATCGGTTAGTAGGGGTGGGCCCGGCCATCCCATGTCTCAAAACAGCCAGTGATCGCAAGGCTCAGCGCGTCAAAGCGATCCATCAGGCCACGGGCACTTTCATCCAACGAGATATCGGCACTGTCGCCACCCATATCGGTGCGCACCCACCCCGGATGATAAATGCCAACGGCAATGCCCTCTGATTTCAGGTCTGATGCAAGATTGCGGCCTAAATTCAACGCGGCTGCCTTGCTGGCGCGGTAGATATAACTGCCGCCCGGGGCACGGGTATGGGATGCCATTTGCGAAGAGATGATGGCGATTTTGGCGTCTTTGGCCAACCGCAGACTAGGCAACACACTTTGGACGGTCATAAAGACACCGGCGACATTGGCAGCAAAAGTCTCGGCCCACATCTGCGCAGGATAGCCCGCGTTCAATGATTGGCCTTTGTCGAGGTAAACGCCGGCATTGCACACCAACAACTCGACAGGCTGCCCTTGCAACCGGGTGGCCAATCCACATTGCGCAGCCTGATCTGCCACATCCAGATGCAGGAAAGACCCATCTTCGGGCGCGCGATGTGTGCCCAGGACAGGCCCACCGCGCGCGGCATAACCATCAAAAAGTGCTTTGCCGATCCCGCGATTTGCCCCTGTGATCAATACCGTCATCTCTCAATCCTCCGTCCGCCGCGACAACTTCTTTCTCCCCCGAAACTCCCGCCGGAGGCTCCACAGATATCAGGCCATTCAATGCTGGAAATAGCGTGCAGCGGGCCGAAGACAGCCTAGTTGGTCTTTTTCTTCGGCATAAAAGGCAGCGGGACCACGGGGACACCATCCTCAACCAGCTTTTTGGCCTCCTGGAGGTTGGCTTCGCCATAGATCGCGCGCTCGGGTGCAAGACCATCATGCATATCGCGGGCTTCTTTGGCAAAGCTCTTGCCCACATAGTCCGAGGTGCTCTCGACTTTTTCGCGCAAGGCAGCAATCGCGGCCTCGGTGGGTTTGGGGGCGGTCACGGTGCGTGATGTGCTGACGGCGGGGGCCATGATGGATTTCGAGACTTTCGTCGATCCACAGGCGGTGCAACTGACCATGCCGGATGTGACCAGCTTGTCGTAAGCTTCGTTCGACTGAAACCAGCTCTCAAAAGCATGGTCCTGATCACATTTGAGATGAAAGCGGATCATCCTGCCTGCCCATGTTGCAACATTGCGAAAATAGGGGTTCAGATCGACAACACAAGAGCGACCTAGCGCCCCAGTATGCGCGGATTGAAAGTTGCAACAATCCTTGCCAATGCAGGATCATCAATTTTCTTCACCGCTTTTTTGAGGCTGAACCATTTCCTGCGACGTTGTCCCTTTTCTGGCCATTTGCTGTGCACATGGGTCACGTGGAGGGGGTAGACCAAGGTGATGATTGGCGCATTGCCAACCTTGCCGGGCTTGGCATGGGTATAGACGCCGAGGCAGATGTCAGCGGCCTCGCCACGCAACCCGGCTTCTTCATAGGCCTCGATGGCTGCCGCATTGGCGGGCGTTTCTTTGTGCATAGGCCAGCCCTTGGGGATGATCCACCGCCCGCGGGTGCGGCTGGTCACTAAGCAGATTTGCAAAGTATCATTCTTCATCCGCCAGCACAGGGCGGCAAACTGCGCGCGCGGGTCCGTCTTGCCTCCTGAGCGCAGTTTCAGAACTGGTTGCTTGATCAACGTTTTGCCCATGTGCCTCGTCTCAAAAGGCATTACATCTGCCTCATGGGTAAACATTTGCAGACCGGCACAGGTGGGGCAAGCCTGCCGCCGCGCTTTATCGGGCACGAAATCTACAGGCACTCCAGCTATGGCGACTGGCATCCGTTGCGGGTGCCGCGTGTGTCGACGGTGATGGACCTCGCCCGCTGTCTCGGTTGGCTGACTGCGGCACAGTTTGTGACAAGCCCGCGGGCCAAACCGGCAGCTTTGACCAGTTATCACACAGCCGAATACATCGCCGCCCTGCAACAGGCCGAAGCCGCCCAAGCCGTGGCGCCGCTGATCAAGGATCGCCATGGGCTTGGCACACCGTCCAACCCGATTTTTCCTGAAATGTATCGCAGACCCGCGACCTCGGCAGGGGCGTCATTGCTGGCAGGCGAACTGCTCAAGGATGGTGGCGTGATATACTCGCCTGCAGGTGGGACACACCACGGCTTGCCAGATCGCGCCAACGGGTTTTGTTATCTCAATGATCCGGTGCTGGCGATCCAGTCGCTCAGACGCAATGGGGCTGCACGGATTGCCTACGTCGATATCGATGCCCATCACCCAGATGGGGTCGAGCATGCCTTTGCAGATGATCCTGAGACGCTGTTGATCTCAACCCATGAGGTCAATCGCTGGCCGCGCACCGGTGCCCTGATGGATCGAGGGGGCGGGCAGGTCTATAATCTTCCTGTGCCTGCGGGATTGAACGACGACGAGATGGCCCTGATCCGGGACAACCTGATCTTGCCCTTGGTCGCCGCATTCCGGCCCGATGCGATTGTGCTGCAATGCGGTGCGGATGCGGTGACCGAAGACCCGCAATCACGATTGGCCCTGTCCAACAACGCCCACTGGGCGATTGTTGCCGCACTGAAGCCGCTTGCGCCACGCTATCTGGTGCTGGGCGGGGGCGGGTATAACCCTTGGTCTGTCGGGCGGCTTTGGACGGGGGTTTGGGCCACGCTGAACGGCCATGAGATACCCGATCATTTGCCACCGGCGGCACAAAAAGTGCTTGGGGACCTTGTCTGGGACGGGCCCTTGCGGCGTCACCACCCGCAAGACCATTGGCTGCATACCTTGCGCGATACGCCCCGTCACGGACCGATCCGCCCGCAGATTAGGCAGGACCTTGCCACGTTGTTGGAAAGACGACGCTCTTGGGTTTGATGGTGTCCAAACTGTTAACGCAACGGTCGTTTTCCCCGTGGGTAAGGTTTGGCTGCACCCGCCTCTTGCCACCGTCACCCCTGCGCTCAATAGTTGGGGTCATGCCTGTGCTGGTCTTCATATTCACATGCCTCTTGGCGGCACTTCCCGGTCCTGCCCGGGCAGAGCTTTTGGTCTTCGCGGCAGCAAGCCTGAAAGAACCACTCGACCGGATTGCCGCCGACTATGGTGATGTCACCGTGTCGTATGGGGGCAGTGGCACATTGGCGCGGCAGGTGGGGCTCGGCGCTCCGGCGGATATTGTGCTTTTGGCCAATGAGGCATGGATGACGGCTTTGGTTGATGGCGGGGCTGTGCATGCGGACACGGTCACGGATTTCGCCAGTAACCGACTAGTGGTCATCGGGCCTGCCGACAGCATGCCGTTGGCGCTGGAGGCAGCAGCGATGACTGCTCGCCTTGGCGAAGGTGGCCGGATCGCAACGGGCCTGACCGAGGCGGTGCCCGCCGGCATCTATGCAAAGGCAGCGTTACAGTCCTTGCAGTTATGGGATGAGCTTTCGCAGAGGCTGGCGCAAGTTGACAATGTGCGCGCAGCGGTCGCTTTGGTCGCACGCAGACAGGCCCCCTTGGGGATCGTTTACGCAACAGACACCCGGGTCAGTGACGCGATTACGACGGTTGCAGCAATCCCTACCAAGGCACACCCGCCGATCCGATATATGGCGGCCTTGACGCAGGCGGGCGATCAGGCCGGCGCCGCGTTCCTCGCTTATCTGACAGGGCCAGAGGGCCAGGCCATCATGTCAGAGGCTGGCTTTTTGCCGCCGGTTGCAGCAGAGGCCCGTTGATGTTTGGCCCAGATGAAACAACCGCCATTTTGTTGTCACTGCGTGTGGCGCTGGTGGCGACGCTGTGTGCTTTGCCCTTGGCGGTCTGGGTGGCCTATGTTTTGGCGCGCAAGGATTTCTTCGGGCGCAACCTCTTGAACGGACTGGTGCATCTTCCACTTGTGCTGCCGCCGGTTGTGACAGGGTATCTTTTGCTTGTGGTCTTCGGGCAGCAAGGGGCGGTTGGCGGGTTTCTTTCCGACACTTTCGGCGTGACCTTTGCATTCCGCTGGACAGGTGCAGCTTTGGCCGCGGCGGTCATGGCGTTTCCATTGATGGTCCGTGCGATCCGTCTGGGGTTCGAAGCCGTTGATCCGGGACTAGAAGAGGCAGCGGCAACACTGGGCGCATCCAAGTCGCGGGTATTCCGAACGATCACGTTGCCGTTGGTCTTGCCCGGTATTCTGGCAGGAACCGTGCTGGGGTTTGCCAAAGCACTCGGCGAATTCGGGGCCACAATCACCTTTGTTGCGGCCATCCCCGGAGAAACGCAAACAATCCCGACCGCGATCTATGGCCTGCTTCAAGTGCCGGGTCGTGAGCCCGCGGTCCTGAGCCTTGTGGTGGTTTCCATTGTGCTGGCGATGGGGGCTTTGCTGGCCTCTGAATGGTTGGCGCGGCGGATGTCGCGCAGACTGGGGCGGCAATGATCGACATCAGCATCAAGACAGCGCTGGGCGATTTCCGCCTTGATACAAGAATCGCGGCACCAACGGGTGTGACGGCCGTTTTCGGACGGTCGGGTTGCGGGAAAACGTCCGTGGTGAATGCGGTCGCGGGATTGGTCACACCGCAAAGCGGCCGGATCGCAATCGGTGATACGGTGTTCTTTGATAGCGGGCAGAGCATCAACATGCCCGTGCACCAGCGCCGGATTGGCTATGTTTTTCAGGATGCGCGGCTTTTTCCGCACCTGACAGTTGCGCGAAATCTGGCCTATGGCGGAGAGCATGATCGGGACAGGATTATTGCGATCTTGGGGCTTCAACCTTTGCTGGACCGCATGCCAGTCGCATTGTCAGGCGGGGAAAAACAACGTGTCGCTCTTGGCCGTGCTTTGATGCGAGATCCGGAGGTTCTCTTGATGGACGAACCGCTCGCGGCACTTGATGCGGCACGCAAGGCCGAGATTCTGCCCTATCTGGCAACCTTGCGCGATGAGGTGCGCATCCCGATCCTCTATGTCTCGCATGACGTCTCCGAGGTGGCGCGGCTTGCCACGACGCTGGCAATTATGGACGCAGGAAAGGTCGTTGCATCAGGCCCGGTGGGGCAAGTGCTTTCTGATCCATCCATTGTGCCCCTTGTCGGTGTGCGCGCGGCTGGTGCCGTGATTTCAGGAACAATCGCGGGACGGCTTCTGGATGACGGTCTGACAGAGGTCCTTTTCTCTGGTGGTCGGCTGTTGTTGCCCGGTGATTTCGGCACGTTGGGTCAACGTGTCAGGCTCAGGATACCGGCGCAGGATGTGATCCTTGCCAAGAGCAAGCCCGACGGGCTGAGTGCGCTGAATGTGCTGCCTGTCACAATCACAAGGCTAGAGCCGGGGCGGGGGCCGGGTGTCGCCGTGGGGCTGCGGGCTGGCGAAGACAACTTGCTGGCGCGGATCACGCAACGAAGCGCAGGACGGATGGGGCTGCGCGTTGGCGACAACATCTATGCGATCATCAAGGCAACGGCGGTGGGTCCTCAGGACATCGGCATCTAGGCCGCATCCCCCCTTGACCTTGCGGGCAGGCAACCGTAGTTGAAGCGCAGGATGGCGAGTGGGCAGGTAGGTTATGCAGCGGATTGCAA
>CAYLMZ010000121.1:0-6501 GCA_964385035.1 uncultured Loktanella sp. | reverse complement strand
ATCAAGATACTCTTGTTGGGACGAACGGATCGTCTTGCCTCTGAACCGGCCATAGAAATTGCGCCAAGGCGCACCGGAAGGATGATTGGTTTTGGTCATGCGCGGGGCTTTAACAAGCGTTGGGCGCGCAGGCAATCCGCGCGCCCGTCAACTCAGACAGCTTTCTTGAGCGCCTCGACCAGATCGGTCCGCTCCCAGCTGAAGCCACCATCAGCCTCGGGGGCGCGGCCAAAGTGGCCGTAAGCCGCCGTGCGCTGGTAGATCGGCTTGTTCAGGGCGAGATGCTCACGAATGCCGCGGGGCGTCAGGTCCATGACCTGAGCAATCGCGGCCTCAATCGCTGCGGGGTCAACCTCGCCGGTGCCATGGGTGTCAGCATAGATCGAAAGCGGCTTGGCGACACCAATGGCGTATGACAATTGGATGGTGCAGCGCTCTGCCATCCCTGCGGCTACCACATTCTTGGCCAGATAACGGGCCGCATATGCAGCGGACCGGTCAACCTTTGTTGGGTCTTTGCCAGAAAAGGCACCGCCACCATGGGGGGCCGCTCCACCATAGGTATCGACGATAATCTTGCGGCCGGTCAGGCCTGCATCACCGTCCGGTCCACCGATTACAAAAGTCCCCGTTGGGTTCACCCACCATTCGGTGTTCGCGGTGATCAGGCCATCGGGCAGCACGTCGCGGATATAGGGTTCCACAATCGCGCGGATGTCGGCGCTCGACTGGCGTTCGTCAGCATGCTGGGTGGACAGCACAATAGAGGTCGCCTCGACAGGTTGGCCGCCCGCATACCGCAGCGAAATCTGGCTTTTGGCATCAGGGCGCAACGTGGGCTCCTGTCCGGATTTACGGACTTCAGCCAAACGTCGCAGGATCGCGTGGGAATACTGGATCGGGGCTGGCATCAAGGCCTCGGTCTCGGTGGTGGCATAGCCGAACATGATCCCCTGATCACCCGCACCTTCATCCTTGTCCTCGCCTGCATCGACGCCTTGGGCGATATGGGCCGATTGCTCATGCAAGAGGTTCGTGACCTCGCAAGTGGCATGGTGGAACTTGTCTTGCTCGTAGCCGATATCCTTGATGCAAGCGCGCGCAATGTCTTCGACGCGACCCATATAGTCCTTGAGCTTGGATTGGTCAGACAACCCAACCTCGCCGCCAATGACCACACGATTTGTCGTGGCAAAAGTCTCACAGGCGACGCGCGCCTCTGGTTCCTCGCTCAGGAAGGCGTCCAGAACTGCATCAGAGATGCGATCACAGACTTTATCTGGGTGGCCCTCGGAAACGGATTCCGAAGTGAAAATGTAGTCTTGGCGTGCCATGGGGTATTGCTCCGATAGAAAAGGTCTCTGCCACGTCAGGAAGCCGTTGTGACAGCGCTGTATCCCGCCATATGGGGCGGACCCAGAAAGGTCAATCCGTAAGCCCCGCGCGTTTCCAAAATGCTAAGGCGAACGCAGCCATCAAGAAGCCAAGTATCGGCCAGTCACTAAAGCGGCTGTAGAGCGTTGGTGGCAGGGCTGCGGGAAGCGTTGCATCAAGATAGGCATCTGCACCGGGGCGCAGGACAGAGGTGATCCGACCATAAGGATCAATCATCGCCGTCACGCCGGTATTGGCCACGCGCACCATTGGCAGGCCTTGTTCTATCGCGCGCAGGCGGGCTTGCGCGATATGTTGCTGTGGGCCTGCGGCCTCACCGAACCAGGCATCATTTGTGATCAGCAAAAGCAGACGTGGGCGGGCACCACTGGTTGCGATCTCTTCCGCAAAAATACCCTCATAGCAAATGAGCGGACGGGCAAGCCCGATCCCCGGCAAGTCAATTTCAGGAAGTTGTGCGCCCGGCGTGAAGCCCCGGCCCAGATTGCCTGCAAGCCCCGGCAGACCCATCCGCCCCAAAAGCCGCGCGCCGGGAATATACTCGCCAAATGGAACCAGATGCTGCTTGTCATAAAGGCCAGTGATCTCTCCTCCGCGCTCCATGACAGCAAGGCTGTTATAGGCATCGAACCCCTCACCGCGCCGCTGAATGCCAAAGACCAACGGCGCGCCGCGGGCTGCGTCAGACAAAAGCGTCAGATCATCTTCAATGTGGTTCAGCAGATAGGGGACAGAGGTTTCGGGCCAGACCACCAGATCAGGGACGTCGCCTTCTGCGGTCATGCTGAGCAAACGATTGAGAAAGATATCGCGATAGGCCGGGTCCCACTTCTGGCTTTGGGGGGCATTCGGCTGGACGAGGCGTACGATCGGTCCGTCCTGAATCTCCGCCGGGGGCGGTTGTAGAAAATAGCCCGCAATGACAGCGACATTGATCGCCATCAGACCGGCCACCCATTTGCGGGTGAACAAAGCCGCCAGCGCGAGGGCGAGGCCGACAGTAAGAACAGACAACAGATGCGGGCCACCCCAAGCAGCCAGTTGGGCAAGGGGTGTCTCAATCCAGATGTGACCCAAAAGGGCCCATGGGAAACCTGTCAGAATATGCGCCCTGGCAAATTCGACCGCGACAAGGGCCAATGCCAGATGGATCGCGCGGCCACCAAGCCGTTTCGCCGCCCAGCCAGCCACCGCCCAAAAAAACCCTGCGCCCCCTGCCATCAGGACCAGTGCAAAGGGCGCCATCCAGCCATGGCGCGCCACATCGACCAAGAACGGCTCAACAATCCAACGTAAAGCAAAAGCGAAGTAACCCGTTCCAAACACCCACAACAGAAAGAATGCCGCGCGCGGCGTTGATGCTTTGGGGTAGATGACAAAGAGGATCGCAAGGGCCAAAAGCGTCAGTGGCCAAAGCTCAATCGGGGCCTGCCCTGACGCTGCAATCAGACCTAGCAATGCCATCAGGCAAACGCGGGTCCACCGCCCGCGACGGGCAAACCACGCGGCGAAATCAGGCATTTTTCTTGGTAGCGATCCTGACGCGGAGCCGTTTAACACGCCGTGGATCAGCATCCACAACCTCAAACTCAGGTCCGTTTGGATGCACGATCACTTCGCCACGGGCAGGCAAGTGACCAGCCAGCATCGTAACAAGCCCACCCAAGGTGTCGATCTCTTCTTCGTCGATTTCCTCGTGGTCTGTCAGTTTGATCCCGATCTCGGCTTCGAAATCTTCCAGATCAGTCCGCGCCTGAGCAAGGTAACACCCCGGCTTTTCCAAGACCCATGACTTGGCCTCTTCGATATCATGCTCGTCTTCGATCTCTCCGACGACCTGTTCGATGACATCTTCGATTGTGACAAGGCCATCGGTGCCACCGTATTCATCAATCACCAAGGCCATGTGAATGCGTTCCGCTTGCATCTTTTGCAAAAGCACTCCCAACGGCATCGACGGCGGGACGTAAATCAGCGGGCGCACCATCTCTCGCAGATCAAGTGGCGTATTTCCATTGAACCCGTGCTTGAGCGCAAAATCCTTGAGGTTGGCCGCACCGATCGGGGTATCAAGCGTACCGTCATAGACCGGGACACGGGTCAAACCGCTGGTGCGGAACACCTCGACCAGCTCTTCTTTTGTAATTGTCAGGGGGACGGCCACGATATCGGGTTTGGGGATTGCAACATCCTCGACCCGCTTGCGGCGCAAGTTCAACATGCCCAGAACAGAGCCTGCTGCACGTGGATTGTCGTGATGCGGCTGGTCGTCTGCCGCGGGGGCCGGTGCAGGTGATACCGCCTGACGCAGTCGGGTCCAAAGTCCCGGTGAACCTATTGTATCATCCTCTTGCGCGCCTTGCGCTGCACTAGATGGACCTTCGCCAGTGTCGCCCATTTTTTCCTTACCTAAGTGAGCCCCTTGGCCCGTCATTCCATATATGGGTCAGGAATCCCCAATTTGCCAAGGATTTCTGTCTCTAATCCTTCCATCAGCGACGCATCCCCGTCACGTTCATGATCAAAGCCCAGCAGATGCAGGGTGCCATGCACCAACAGGTGCACCGTATGGTCGCGCATGGATTTGCCTGCGGCGGCAGCTTCGCGGGCGCAGGTGTCATAGGCGATGGCAATATCACCGAGCTCTTGATCCGGGCCAAGTGACGGCGGTAGCGGCATCTCACCATCCACTGCTGCGGCGCGCTCGGCTGATGGCCAACTCAGGACGTTGGTCGCTTTCGGCTTGTCGCGAAAATCAGCATTCAGCGCCGTGATCCGTGTATCGTCGCAAGCGAGAACGCTGATTTCAAAGGCCGATGGCTCAAGTCCAAGCCGATCCAGCACAGCATCGCTAGCGATCTTTGCCAAGGTTGCGACATCGCCCCAGCGCTCATCTTCAATGGTGCAGTCGACAGTCATGAACGTCGCAAATCAGCTTTCAGCATCTTTGTCGTAGGCTTCGATAATGGCAGCCACGAGAGGATGGCGGACGACATCTTTGGCGGTGAAGTAGTTAAAGCTGATCTTGGGAATACCCTTGAGCAACCGCTCAGCATCCCAAAGCCCAGAGCTGACGCCGCGCGGCAGGTCAATCTGGGTGCGGTCACCGGTGATCACCATGCGCGACCCTTCGCCCAAACGGGTCAAAAACATCTTCATCTGCATGGACGTGGCGTTCTGCGCTTCGTCCAAGACGACAAAAGCATTCGACAGGGTTCGCCCGCGCATAAAGGCAAGTGGCGCGATCTCGATCACCTTTTCCTCTATCATTTTGGCGGATTGCTTGCCGGGCAGAAAATCATTCAGCGCATCATAAAGCGGCTGCATGTAAGGATCGACCTTGTCCTTCATGTCACCGGGCAAATAGCCCAGCTTTTCGCCTGCCTCGACCGCAGGGCGCGACAGGATGATTTTATCAACCTGACCCGAGATCAGCATGTTCACCCCGACAGCGACGGCCAGATAGGTTTTGCCTGTCCCTGCTGGCCCGATCCCGAACGCGAGCTCCTTGTCAAAGAGCGACTTCACATAGGCCTTTTGCGCATCTGTGCGTGGCTCGATCAGCTTTTTGCGGGTCTTGATTTCAACACGCGCTGTTTCGCCTTTGAAAAGCTCGATCTGATCGCCGTCACGCGCTCCGACGCTGGCCTCGTCCGGGCCCATGCGCAACTCGCGGTCCAGATCACCGGGCTCAAGCGAGCGACCGGCTTCAAGCCGCCCATAAAGGGCGCGCAGCACATTTTCAGCGTCTTTTCGTGTCTCTTCATCCCCATGCACAGCCAGATGATTGCCGCGCCGAATAATCTGCACGCCAAGGGCATTTTCGATGGTGGTGAGGTTGCGGTCATATTCGCCGCAAAGATCAATCAGCAAAAAGTTGTCAGGGAATTCCAGCAGCGTTTCTGCGATCGCGTCAGCGGGTGGGGTCAGGGCGCCAGTGGCCAATCAGCTCTCCTTTGAGTCTATATATAGCTATGGTGGCGGCTTGGACCGCTAGGCGCAAGACGCATCCTGAAAATGTCATCCAATTGATACGAAATGACGGCCCGCAGCACTTGATTGAAGGCACAGGTGCCTCCGGCGGGAGTATTTTTGGCAAAATGATAAGCCTAGATTAACTGACCCTTGAGCGAATTCGGGCTGTCTTCCACCACCCTGACAGAGCGCACCTGTCCGATGATATCCGCCGGTGCTTCTGCATAGACGGCGTGCAGATACTCGGACTTGCCGATCATTTGGCCCTCTTCGCGTCCGGCCTTTTCAAAAAGCACCTTCACCTCGCGCCCGACCATGGCCGCTTGGGTGACTTGCTGTTGTTCCCGCAAGAGCGCCTGCAACCGCTGGAGCCGGTCGTTCATCACGTCCTCGGGCAGTTGCGGCTTTTCCGCTGCTGGCGTACCGGGGCGGGTGGAATATTTGAACGAATAGGCCTGCCCATAGTGGACCTCGCGGATCAGGTTCATTGTGTCTTCGAAATCCGCCTCGGTTTCACCCGGGAAGCCCACGATGAAATCCCCAGACAAAAGCAGATCAGGCCGCGCCGCGCGAATGCGTTCGATCAGACGGATATAGCTTTCGCCGGTATGCTTGCGGTTCATCGCCTTCAGGATCCGATCAGAACCGGACTGCACAGGTAGATGCAGGTATGGCATGAGCTTGCCGCAGGTCCCATGCGCCTCGATCAGTGCGTCGTCCATGTCGTTGGGGTGGGATGTGGTGAAACGAATGCGCTCCAACCCGTCGATCTTGTCGAGATCCCAGATCAGCCCCGCCAGCCCACGATCATGGCCGTGATAGGCGTTCACATTTTGGCCCAGCAGCGTGATTTCCTTCACGCCCGCCTCGACCAGTTCCTGTGCTTCCCGGATGACCTGTTCGGCTGGCCGCGAGACTTCTGCACCGCGCGTGTAAGGCACCACACAGAAGGCGCAAAACTTGTCGCAACCCTCTTGCACGGTGAGGAAGGCCGTTGGGCCACGTTTGGCCTTGGCGCGCTTTTTCAGCGTGTCGAATTTGTCGTCTTCGGGGAAATCGGTGTCGAGCGCTTTAGCACCACCTGCCACCGCCTCTTCCATCGCCGGTAAGCGGTGATAGCTTTGCGGGCCG
>CAYLMZ010000120.1:1768-6629 GCA_964385035.1 uncultured Loktanella sp. | reverse complement strand
GTCAGCGCCTCAAGCGCAGGAAACGCGGCCATCAAAGCGGGCGAAAGCAACTGGCAATCAGGCACCTGCACCAGCGCATCAGACCCTTTGGCATGAAAACCGATCATCGCACCCTTTTTGGTGCGTCGCCCCGAAAGCTTGGCTCGACGACGCGACCGGGCTGGCGACGTTGCTATTGGCCGGAATGTGGGCGTCAGACCGCGGGCGGACAGGGCTTTCTCAACGATGTCGACTTTCCACGCCGCAACGAATTCATCGTTTGCGTGCTGCATCGCGCAGCCACCGCAGGACTTGAAATGGCGGCAGGGGGCGGCAACACGGTCCGTAGAAGGGGTCACAATCCGCAAGGTGCCGTCCGGTGCGACCTCAACCTCTTCACCGGGCAGAACGCGCGGCAACAGCGATTGCCCGTCCGAGGCGCGCCCCAGTCCGAGATGTGTCAAACTTTCTATGGTCAGCATCTATTCCGCCGCATCTTTCACATTGATGAAACCGCCCGACTGGCGATTCCAATATCGCGCATAAAGCCCGCCATGGGCCAAGAGCGCCTCATGCGTTCCTTCTTCGACAACGCGGCCAGCGTCAAGAACCACGATCCGGTCCATACGCGCCAAAGTCGACAAACGGTGGGCAATCGCAATAACGGTCTTGTCGCCCATGATATTTTCAAGTGCGGACTGGATCGATGCTTCGACTTCGGAATCGAGCGCGCTTGTGGCCTCGTCCAGCACCAGAATAGGGGCATCCTTCAGGATCGCGCGGGCAATCGCGATCCGCTGACGCTGCCCACCCGAAAGCTTCACACCACGCTCGCCCAGATGGGCATCGTAGCCAGTCCGTCCCTTGTGATCCTTTAGATCAAGAATAAAATCATGCGCCTCGGCCTGCCGTGCTGCGTCATGAACCTGTTCATCCGTCGCATCGGGTTTGCCATACCGAATGTTGTCGTAGGCTGATCGATTAAACATCGCCGTTTCCTGTGTGACCATGGCGATTTGACCGCGCAGACTGGCTTGGGTCACGTCGCGGACATCATGTCCATCAAGACGAAGCACACCCTTCTCCGCATCATAAAGTCGCAAAAGCAACGCAACGAGCGTTGATTTCCCCGCACCCGATGCACCAACAAGCCCCAGCTTTTCACCCGGCACGACGGTCAGATTCACCCCATGCAGACCACCGGGACCGCCCCCATAGCTGAACGAGACGTCCTCAAACGTGATTGCCCCTTCGCGCACCTCGAGCGCTTGCGCATCCGGTTTGTCGGTCAACGTATGTGCGGGGCTCAGAGTGTGCATCGCATCCTCGACCTCGCCGACGTTTGCGTACATGCCCATCAGCGTAAAACTGACCCAGCCGGTCATCTGCGCCAACCGCAGGGAAATCGCGCCTGCCGCCGCAATCTCGCCTGGCGAAGCGGCACCGATCGTCCAAAGATAAAGCGCGGTGCCCACAAGGATCACAGGCAAAAGCCCGCCCAGCGCCATCAACCAGAACCGGAACGCCGCCGACAACCAGCCAAAGTGCACGGCCTTGTCCCAATAACGCGCCATGGCATCGGTGGCAGCCCGATCTTCGTGATCGTCATGGGCGAACAGCTTCACCGTTTTGATGTTGGTGATGGTATCCACGACTTGCCCGCTGACCATCGCCCGCGTCTCGGCCCGTGCTTTTGACCTCGCGCGGACCCGTGGAATGAAGAAGCGGATCATCCAGATATAGGCCACAGCCCAGACCGCCAGCAGGATCGCGGCCCGCCAATCGACCGTAAACAAAACAATGACCGATCCCACAAGCGATGCCAAAGCAAAGGCAACGGTGTGGATCATATCCACGATCAAATCCGTCGCCGCCCGTGCCGCTTGCATCTGTTTTTGTGCAATGCGGCCCGCGAAGTCATCATCAAAGAAGGTCACCGACTGTCCCAGTGAATGCCGGTGCAGGCGCGACAGGATCAGATTGCCCAGCGCAGGGCCCACGACCACGGATTGCATCATGCCAGACAGGCCCATCAGGACGGGCCGCAGGATCAGGAAGAACACAAGCACACCCATCAGCAAGAGCGCGTTGTCGTTGAAATAGGTCTCGGCCGATGAATCGAGCGCAGCGTCAATCACCCACCCCAGCATCAATGCCGAAGCGACTTCAAGCACCCCGCCCATAGCCGAGATGATACCGGCAAAGATCGTGACCTTTGTGCTGCCCTTCAGGCACCACCGCAAAAACGGCAAGAGCCGTTGCGGGGGCGGGCCATCCGCGGCCTCAAACGGGTCAATCCAGCGTTCCGGTGTCATATCCGTCTTTCGTTACTGGCCCAGAAACCCGCCCGACTGACGTGCCCAGAACCGTGCATATTGTCCGTCGGCCGCCAAAAGCGCGTCATGTGTGCCGTCTTCGATAATGCGGCCCTGATCCATGACGATAATCCGGTCCATCCGCGCGATGGTGGACAGCCGGTGCGCAATGGCGATGACGGTTTTACCGTCCATCATCGCATAGAGCGTTTCCTGAATGGCGGCTTCGACTTCACTATCTAGGGCGCTTGTCGCCTCGTCCAACACCAGCAAAGGCGCATCCTTGAGGATTACTCGCGCAAGGCTGATCCGCTGGCGCTGCCCGCCCGACAATTTCACGCCGCGTTCACCCACTTTGGCATCATAGGCTTTGCGACCTTCATTATCCTCAAGCCCAAGGATGAAATCATGTGCCTCTGCCTTCTGGGCAGCGGCGATCATCGCGTCTTCGGTCGCATTCGGGTTCCCATAAAGGATGTTTTCCCGCACGGACCGATGCAGCAGCGCACTATCCTGCTGGACCATGCCGATGGCGCTGCGCAATGAGTCTTGCGTCGCTGTCGCGATGTCCTGACCGTCGATCAGAATTTGCCCTTTTTCGGCGTCATAGAACCGCAAGAGCAGCTTGACCAAGGTCGATTTGCCGGCACCGGATTGCCCGACCAGTCCGACCTTTTCGCCGGGGGCAATTTTCAGATCAATCTGATCAAGGCCGCCGGTTTGCTTGCCGTAGTGATGGGACAAGCCTTTCAACTCAACCGCGCCTGCCGTTACGTCCAATGGTTTGGCATCCGCCACATCCACCAATTCGACCGGCTGAGCAATGGTCAGCATGCCTTCTTTCACGACCCCCAGCTCACGGAAGAAATCGGACAGCGCCCACATGATCCATCCGGACATGGAATTCAGCCGCAGCGCCAGTGACGTCGCGACAGCGACAACGCCGACCGATGCTGCCCCCTGCATCCACAACCAGATCGCCCAGCCGACAACACCTACGACAAGGATACCGTTCAACAACATCAGGCCGGCGTCCATGATGGTGTAGAGGCGCATCTCGTATTGGAACGTGCGACGCGCCTCTTCGATAGCCTCCTTGGCGTAATCCACCTCGCGGTCGTGATGTGCAAACATCTTGACCGCGTGGATATTGGTGTAGCTGTCTACGACGCGACCAGTCACAGCACTTCGGGCATTGGACGCCGCTTCGGACGCCGGGGTGACGCGATAAAGCACCCAACGCACCAGGAAAAGGTAGGGGATCAGCCAGAACAACAGCGGAATCACAAGCGCCAGATCAGTCTGCGCAAGCAAGAAGATCGATGCCACGACATAGGCAATCGCAAAGGTGATCGCGTCGAACAGCTGGAACACAACCGACCCTGCGGCAGGCGGTGTCTGCATGATCCGGTTGGCGATACGGCCCGCAAAGTCATCCTCGAACCAGCCAACGGATTGGCGCAGCACGTGGCGGTGCGCGCGCCATCTGACCAAGGTGCCAAAGTTCGGCAGGATCGTGTTGTTCAAAAGCATAATCTGAACGACATGGATCAAGGGCCGGATCGTCAGGATCAGGACTGCGACGAGGATCAACTCGGCCCCACTGCGCGCCCAAACCTCGGCTGGGGTGCCCCCCGTCAGAATATCGACAAGCCGCCCAAGGTAGGCGAGCAACCAGATTTCCACGATCGCGATGATCACCGACAGAATACCAGTGATCCAGAACACCTTTTTGAATGGTCGGGCATATTCCAGCAGAAACGGATACAGCCGCTTGGGCGGTGTATCGTTCTCGGGGTAAGGACCATAGGGGTCCACAAGGCGCTCAAAAAAGCCGAACATGGGGAGAGGTCTCGAATAATCAGAGACCCGCTATAGCAAACCGATCAGAGAAAAAGAAGGATCGAGAATCCGGCCAGGGCGACGGCCATGGTGCGCATGAACACGCGCCATGCGGTCGGGTTCGTCAACAGATAGGAAAGAAGGCTGCCTGCAGTTCCCCAGAACGTGCAAACGCCAAGGTTGATCCCCGAAAAAGTGAGCGCTAGCGCCGTTGCTTGGTTGAGTGGGCTAAGCGTTGCGACATAGGCCGTAGCACTTAGGGCCACGGCCCAGACCTTTGGGTTCACCCACTGGAACAGAACCGCTTCGACAAAGGTGAACGGCCGATCCCGACCAGTCTTTTTTGCAGGATCCGCGTTCCAAAGGTTATATGCCATCCAGAGGATCCAGAGGCTTGCAACGATCTTCAACACCAGCGTCAGGGCAGGCATCGCCGTCAGCAAAGCTCCAATTCCGATCCCTGTCACAAAGGCGATCACCCCCACGCCCAGCGCAACACCGATGATATGCGGGATCGTCCGTTTGAAACCAAAACGCGCGCCAGATGCCGTGATCAGGATCACGTTTGGGCCAGGCGAAAACAAACCGAAGAACACAAAGCCAATCAGGGGGAGGTATTCAGCCAAGAAGCTCTGCCTTTGTCAGTGTAAATCCCGACGCGATCCAACGCGCTTCAGCCTCTTTCAGGGCTTTGCCCAATGCCGGTCCCTCAAGTGCGGGCATAA
>CAYLMZ010000120.1:0-1668 GCA_964385035.1 uncultured Loktanella sp. | reverse complement strand
ACAGGCCGCGAGACCCTCTTGATCGATCCCTTCGTCCGGATCCCCGTACCACGCGTGAAACCGAAAAAAGCGCAGAATCCGTAGGTAGTCTTCTTTGATCCGCCGGTCGGGGTCTTCGATGAACCTCAGGCGTCGCGCCTCAAGATCAGGCAACCCACCCAAGGGATCCGCAATCGTTCCGTCCGGTGCCGCGTAAATCGCGTTCATGGTGAAATCGCGTCGACGGGCGTCATCAGTAATATTGTCAGCAAAAGCGACGGTTGCGCGCCTGCCATCGGTCGCAACGTCGCGGCGGAATGTGGTGATCTCAAACGGGATGTCATCCAACACCAGTGTGACCGTGCCGTGATCAATGCCTGTTGGGATCGCTTTGATATCTGCGGCTTTGGCCAGCGACATCACACGGTCAGGGCGCGCATCCGTCGACAGATCAAGATCAGACACCGGTGCCCCGATCAACGCATTGCGGACGCATCCCCCAACGAACCATGCTTGGTGTCCTTCATCCGTCAGCAAGGCGCAAATCCGCTGGGCGGCAGGTTGGGTCAGCCAATCGTCGGTGATGCGCGTCATGCCATCCTCTCGGCAAAGGCGCGCAGAATGCGGGCCGTCGCACCCCAGATGTAATAGGGGCCAAAGGGTACGGTGTAGTAGTGACGCTTGCGGCCTTGCCAACGGCGGCCTTCGACGCGGTATTGGGTGCAGTCCAAGAGATGAGCAAGCGGTGTTGTGAAAACCTCGCTCACCTCACCGGCCTCTGGCACGAGGGTGAAATCGTCGGTGATCAACCCCAAAACTGGCGTCACCTGATAACCCGTGACCGTTTGATGTGGCGGTAAGGTGCCCAGAACATCGCACAGCTCTGACGGCAGGCCGATTTCTTCGCGCGCCTCACGCAGGGCGGCCTCAACAAGTGAGGCATCAGTCGGATCCTGTTTGCCACCGGGAAAGGCGATCTGGCCGGGGTGATGTTTCAGGCGGGCCGAACGTTTGGTCAGGACCACATGCTGTGTCCGCGCATCTATGCCGATCAGAACAGCCGCAGGTGTCAGTTTCACCTGCGGAATAGGCACATCTGCGTTCAGGTCAAAGTCAGAGGACGCATCGCCCGTCTTGGCCAATGCGTCCTCAAGCCTTTGTCGCAGGTCAGGCACCTGCATCCTTGGCTTCAAACCCAAGTGTGTCGGGCTCAAAGATGTAATGAGCCCCGCAGAACTGGCAGTCTGCGGTGACTGTGCCTTCGGGCGTGACCATCGTCCCGATTTCTTTGGCCGAGTAGATGGACAAGGACTGTCGGACTTTGTCAGCCGAACAGCTACACCCGAATTTCACCGGCTGCGCGTCATAGACCCGTGGCTGCTCTTCATGGAAAAGCCGGACCAAGAGCTCCGTCGGTGCAACTGTTGGCCCGATCAATTCAAGCTGATCCACAGTGTCGAGCAAAAGGTTCGCCCGGTTCCAGTTTTCGCCCTCATCCATATCAAGGATGTCGGTGGCCTCAAGCAGACCTTCTTCGCCCGAACCACCTTCGCCGGTCACATGAGGCGAGGCTTTGGGCATATGCTGCAACATGATCCCACCAGCCCGCCAATGGGTGCCTTGGCCCGGCAGTTGCGACAAACCATAGGTCAATTCAAACCGGGTCGGCAGCTGTTCGGATTGCGCAAA
>CAYLMZ010000119.1:0-6647 GCA_964385035.1 uncultured Loktanella sp. | reverse complement strand
GGGCCCGCTTGTTACGGACGCGGCGGTGAACGCCCTGCTGTCACGGATGCTGATCTGACGCTGGGCAAGCTTGACCCGGACAATTTTGCCGGTGGGTCGATCCGGCTGCATGCGGATCGCTCAGCTGACGCGCTTGATGCGCTTGGTGCGCCGCTGGAGATGTCAGCCGTCACGGCTGCTTTCGGTGTGGCAGAGGTCGTGGACGAAAACATGGCCAATGCCGCGCGCGTGCACGCGGTCGAAAATGGCGAGGACCTTGCCGATTATACGATGATTGCCTTTGGCGGGGCTGCGCCGCTTCATGCCGGTCGCCTTTGTGAAAAGCTGGGTGTATCGCGTTTGCTCGTGCCCACAGGCGCAGGCGTGGGGTCGGCCATCGGCTTTCTGCGGGCGCCCTTCAGTTTTGAGGCCACCCGCAGCGTCTATATGAAGCTTTCGGATTTTGACGTGCAAGTGGTCAAGGATCTGTTGGCCGCACTCGAAGATGAGGCAACGGGGTTTGTCCGGACTTGCGATGCAACCTCTGATATCCGCGCAGAGTTCAAAGTCTACATGCGCTATACAGGGCAGGGCTGGGAAATCCCGATTTCCCTAACGGCCAAGCAGGCTGAAGCCCCCGATGCGGCGACGTTTCAAGCACTTTTTGAAGCTGACTATGCCGCCCTTTTTGGTCGCACCGTCGCGGGCATGGATATCGAGATCACCGTCTGGGCGGTGAATGCCACTACAGACGCGACGACGCCCGCGCCTGTGGCACAGCAGGGCGCGGCCTCGCCCATCGAGGTGGCACAGACACGCAAGCTTTTCGATCCAATCACCGAGCAAATGGTCGCTGCTGCCGTCATCGACCGAAATGCTCTTGCGATCGGGCATACGGTTGCCGGTCCTGCGTTGATCACAGAGGATGAAACCACAATCGTGGTCCCCGTCAGCCGCATGGCAATTGCCCAAGCTGACGGCACTATCGACATCACGGAGGTCGCATCATGAGCAGCGTCGCCTATCAAGTCATGTGGAACCGCCTGATCTCGGTGGTGGAAGAACAGGCCCAAGCCCTCGTGCGAACTGCATTTTCGACCTCCGTGCGCGAGGCGGGCGACCTGTCTGCCGGTGTCTACAATGCGGCTGGTTTGATGCTGGCCCAAGCGGTCACAGGCACGCCGGGGCACGTTAATGCCATGGCCGATGCAGTTGCCCATTTCATCCGTCGGATCGGACAAGAAAACATCAAGGAAGGCGACGTCTACATTACCAACGACCCATGGGAAGGCACGGGCCATCTGCACGACATTACTGTGGTGAGCCCGTCTTTTCACAACGGGCAACACGTGGGCTTCTTTGCCTGCACGGCCCATGTCGTCGATATCGGCGGTCGTGGGTTCGGGGCTGATGCCGCGAGTGTCTATGAAGAGGGCCTTTACATCCCGATCATGAAATTCGCCGACCAAGGCGTTGTTGACGAGACATTGATGCGGATCGTGCGCGGAAACGTCCGCGAACCAGATCAATTGGTTGGTGACATCTATGCGTTGGCCACCTGTAACGAGATCGGGGACCGTCGCCTCAATGAAATGATGGATGAGTTTTCGCTGACCGACCTTGAAGGGATCGGTGATTTCATTTTGGAAAATTCGCGCCGCGCAACACGGGAAAAGATCGCAGCCCTTCCGCGCGCCAGCGCAGAGGGGGCCATGCAAATCGATGGTTTTGATGCGCCGATTGACCTGAAAGTGAAGCTCACAATCGAAGAAGACCGCATGCATTGCGATTTTGCGGGCACCTCGGGCCTCGATCAAAAAGGGATCAATGTTCCACTGGTCTATACCAAGGCTTATGCATGCTATGCGCTCAAATGTGCAGTCGCGCCTGAGATACCGAACAATGCCGCATCCTTGGCACCTTTTGTGGTGACTGCGCCCGAAAACAGTATCGTCAATGCATTGCATCCCGCCCCGGTGGCGCTGCGGCATGTCATTGGCCATATGATCCCTGACACGGTTTATGATGCCCTTGATAAAATCCTGCCTGCGACCGTGCCATCTGAAGGCGCGGGCTGTTTGTGCAATTTCCAGGTCTCATTGCGCCCTGTGCCGGGCCAAACGGGGCAGCGCGCAGAGGTGTTGACGTTCAATTCTGGCGGGTCTGGTGCGCGTCCGACGGTGGACGGGCTGAACGCCACGGCTTTTCCGTCTGGCGTGATGACGATGCCGATCGAGGCAACCGAGCATACCGGCCCTGTCATCATCTGGCGCAAGGAATTGCGCCCAGACAGCGGTGGGGCAGGCGCGCAGCGTGGCGGGCTTGGTCAATTTATGGAAGTTGGCGCTGCTGCGGGCTATGAATTCGATTTTTCGGCCATGTTTGATCGGGTGGATCATCCCGCCCGTGGACGGCAAGGCGGATCGGATGGGGCACCTACCAAGATTAGGCAAGATGACGGCACACCAATGCGCGGTAAGGGCAAGCAATTCGTTGGTGAAGGGCGGCGCGTAGAACTCGCCTTTCCGGGGGGGGCAGGCTACGGCAAGCCTGCCGACCGTGACCCCGCATTGATCAAACGCGATCTTGCGCGCGGGTATATCTCTGCCCAAGCTGCGGCGAATGATTACGGCCTTGGCGCGGATGAGATTGCAGCAGTCAAAGCAGCTGTTGCCAGAGGAGAGACGACATGATGCAGGCACCTCAACATGACAGCTATGATGTCGTTATCGTCGGTGGGGCGATGTATGGCTCTTCGGTGGCGTGGTTCCTGAGCGACAATCCTGACTTTGATGGTCGTATTTTGGTAGTCGAGCGTGATCCGACATATGAGTTCACCTCGACCGCGCATACGAATTCTTGCATGCGCCAGCAGTTCAGCGCCCCGATCAACATCAAGATTTCCCAGTTTGCCGCCGATTTCGTCAAGAATTTCCGGGCGTATATGGGTGGTGATACCCGCGTGCCGCATCTGGCGCTGCAAAGCTACGGGTATATGTACCTTGCTGATAACGAAGACTTTGCCGCAACCTTGCGCGAAAACCAAAAGCTGCAAGAAGCCCATGGCGCGGGCACCAAGCACATGACCCGCGATGAAATTGCGGCGGCTTATCCCTTTTACAACCTCGACGACATTATCGCTGCCAACCACAATCTTGTGGATGAGGGCTATTTTGACGGGAACACGCTTTTCGATTGGTGGAAACGCTCTGCCAAGGAACGCGGTGTCGAATATCTGACAAACGAAGTCATCGCGATGAACCGCAATGCCACAGGCACCCGTGTGGAAAGCGTGATGTTGAAATCGGGCGAGGTGGTCAGTTGCGGGACTGTCGTGAACGCGTCAGGCCCGCGTGCGGTGTTGACCAGCCGCATGGCGGGTATCGAGATCCCTGTCGAGCCCCGCAAACGCTACACATTCATTTTTGAGGCTGAAAAACCACTCGACCGTGATCTGCCACTGACGATTGATCCGTCCGGCGTCCATATGCGCACGGATGGGACCTACTACCTTGCAGGCTGTCCGCCGGATGAGGACCCGGCTGTCGATTATGACGACTTCACCCAGGATCACAGCATTTGGGAGGAGAAAGTCTGGCCGATACTTGCTACACGAATTCCACAGTTCGAAGCGATCAAGCTGCGCAATTCCTGGGCGGGCCATTATGCCTATAACACCTTCGATCAGAATGCGATTATTGGCCCACATACCGCCGTCGAGAATTTCATCTTTGTGAATGGGTTTTCGGGGCATGGTTTTCAGCAATCACCGGCGATGGGACGCGGGGTTGCAGAATGGATCACGCACGGCGAATATCGCGCTCTCGACCTCTCACCGTTTGGGTATGGCCGGATCGAAAGAGGGGAACCATTCGTTGAAAAGGCAGTCATATGAAAATTCCTGAAAACCGTTTTTTGCAAAACCTGCGCGCCGGGCGGCAGCAGTCAGGCTTTTGGCTGAGCCTTGCGAACAACCTGTCGACTGAAGTCGTTGCCACATCCGGTTTCGATTGGCTCTTGGTCGATATGGAGCACGCGCCGACCGAGGTTTCGGGCGTGGTCAGCCAGTTGCAAGCGATTGCCCCGCATGGCTCTTCGGCGATCGTGCGCCCGCCATGGAATGATACCGTCATGATCAAGCGGCTTTTGGATGGGGGCGCGCAAAATCTGTTGATCCCGATGGTGCAATCGGTTGAGGAGGCACAGGCGGCTGTGGCCGCTACCCGTTATCCGCCCGCGGGCGTGCGCGGTGTGGCAGGCTCCATCCGCGCCTCGCAGTTCGGGCGCGTGAAAGACTACCACTTGCAAGCCAACGCCAATATCGGGGTGATTATTCAGGCGGAAACCCGACATGCCGTGTCTATCGCACATGAGATGGCAGCGGTTGAGGGTGTGGATGGCGTCTTTTTTGGCCCTGCTGATATCGGTGCTGACATGGGTCTGTTGGGGGCTGCCGATACAACTCCGGTCTGGGATCTGATCCGTGAAACGGCAACCAAGCTGCGCGCGATGGGCGTTCGGACAGGCACACTTTCGACCAACGCCGAACAGGCCGCTGCACTGCTGGAAGAGGGGTTTGATTTCGTGGCCTGCGGGTTGGATTCAGATGTGCTTGCGAAAGGCGCCGACGCGCTGTCTGCCAAAATGCGCAAAGCGATGGGAAAGGACTAAACAATGAAGAAACTGGTGCTGACAGGGGCCGCCGGTCGTCTGGGGTCATACCTGCGCGAGCCTTTGAGCAAAATGTGTGACCAGCTGGTGTCAACGGACATCGCAGATGATATTGGCCAGCTTTACGATGGCGAAACCTATATGAAGGCCGACCTTTCAAGCCTTGATGCGATGATGGAGGTCATCTCCGGCGCCGATATGGTCGTTCATTTCGGGGCCATAGGTGACGAAGCGCCATGGGACGGTATCCTGCAATCCAACATCATTGGTGCCTACAATGTGTGGGAGGCTGCTTATCGCCATGGCGTGAAACGCGTCGTCTATGCAAGTTCGGTGCACGCCGTTGGGATGCACTTGAAGACCGACACCATCGGTCTTGATGCCCCGCACCGTCCTGACACCTACTACGGGCTGGCCAAGTGCTTTGCTGAGGACCTTGCCAGCCTCTATTGGGACAAGCGCGGGGTAGAGGCCGTTTGCATGCGGATCTTTTCCTGCGCGCAGGCGAACAACGCCCGCAGCATCGGCACGTGGCTGTCTTATGACGATCTGATCCATCTGGTCGAACGGTCGATTGATAGCCCCGTTGTCGGGTTCACGGTCGTCTACGGGATTTCGAACAACGATCGCGCTGTGGTGGACAACTCCAAGGCAGGGCACTTGGGCTATCGTCCCAAAGACAACGCTGAGGTTTTCGCCAAGGAGGTGTTTGCCGACACGCCACCGCTCGACAACAAGGACCTTGCCAATCTGTGCATCGGCGGGCCGTTTGCGACGGTAGAGCTTGGGAACTCGGGTGTTGCCGCACTGAATGTAGTGGACGACCGCAAAGAGACCTGATGCCTACCGCCCTTGCTTGCCGGTCTGTGCGACGATCATGCCCGCGAGGATCAATCCGACACCGAGGATGCGCGCCCACAGGTTACCGGGCGCGCCCATTGCCACATCAAGCACCACGCCGGACACCATCTGTCCGGCAATGATCATCAATGCTGTCTGCGCCGCACCGATCCGCTGGATCAGCCAGCTTCCTGCTGCAATGAAGATCACACCGATGGTGCCGCCCAGATAGGCCCACCACGGCGAGGCGAACGGATCACCGGCAAAGAGCCCGCCCACCAGAAGCGCCACAGCGGTGATAAAGACAAGCCCGACGATGTGGTTCCAGAATGACGACTCCATCGCTGAGGTGGACAGGGCAAGCCGTCCGTTGATCTGACGGCTCAGCGACACCAGAACGCCAGCAAGGATCGCGAGAGCTGCGTAGAAAATCATGCCGCCCCTCCAAAGAAGATCAGGATCAAACTGCCGCCAATGACCAGCATAACGGCCAGATAGTCCCGCGATACGGGCATCCGTTGCGGCAGACCGAACATCCCACGCATGTCTGCAAACAGGCTAAAGATCATTTGCCCTGCCAACCCCAAGGCGATGGTGCCCGACAATGCCAGCGCCGAGTTCAAGGTCGCAGAGGTCAGCATCACTGTGATCGCCCCCGATACCCCGCCAAGGTACACCCAAAGGGGCGGGCGCTGTGCTGCTGCGCGTTTCGGGCGCATCACCGCCAGAAACACAAGCGCTGCGACCGTTCCAGTCAGATGCGGCACCCATGAGGCAAAGAAAAGTGACCCGTAGGATGCCAGCGTCCCGTTGAAGAGGATCATCAACGACAGAAGGCCACCTGTAAGGAAGGCTGCGACGAAGTGAAGGCTGCTATTGGGTTTGGCTTGCATGGGGTGCACATTGATGGTTTTCGCGTCTGGCGCAATGTCAAACAGCATGGTTCATTCCGTCGTTGACACCCAAAGAATCCCCTTTATAAGCCGCGCATTCATTGGTGTTGGTGGCCCTCGCAAGAGGAACCCTGTCGCTTCGGCAAAATCCGAAGAAAGGACAACGCCCTTCGCAAAACACAGAAGGAGATCAGCGTATGACTAAACGTACCGCTGCCAAGTACAAAATTGACCGCCGGATGGGCGAAAACATCTGGGGTCGTC
>CAYLMZ010000118.1:0-6774 GCA_964385035.1 uncultured Loktanella sp. | reverse complement strand
GGCGCAAAAGAACACATCTTTTGCGTGATATAAATGTTACCCTGTCGCTGGGCGTTAGCGCTTTCCGCGCTTAGGGGTCGCGTTGCCACCTTTGCCTAACCCTTTGCGGGGATTAGATTTTCCGCCGGGCGGGGTAAAGCGTTTGGACGTGTCGCTCGCATTCGCCTTTGGCTTGTCCCGGCGCGGTTCCTCGCCCTTGCCTGCGTAGGGTTTGCGCGGTTTGGCATTATCACGCCGGTCGGATTTTCCTTTGAAAGCCGGTTTTGCGCCATCAGACTTGCCTCTGAACGCAGGCTTGCCCGCACCGTCGCCCCGTGGCTTGTCGCGCGGCTTGTCTTGTGGTTTGCCCTTGGGTTTATCAAAGGACTTCTGGCGCGGTTTGCGCGGTGCCGGATCGTCAGCGGCGCCGGGAATGGGGCGCGAAGCACGGTCATCGCGTTTGCCTTTGTGCTCTGGTTTAGGCTTGCCACGCGGTTTATCATGCGGCTTGCTAAAGTCTTCACGTTTGCCGCGTGGGCCTGCATCCCGCTTTGGACGGTCATCATAGTCACGCTTGGTCTTGCGCGGACCGCGTGCGCCCAATTGCGGTGGGGCTGACAGCTCGGACAACTTGGCCTGATTTTCCAGCGACATATCGGGGCCGACGGCTCCAAGAAAGCCCGGAACAGCGGGTTCGGAGATTTCGACAAAGGTCTCATCATCCTGAATGCGGATTGCCCCGATCTCTTTTTTGGTGATGCCGCCAGCTTTGCAGATCATCGGCAAGAGCCAACGGGCCTCTGCCTTGCCATTGCGTCCCACGTCGATGCGGAACCAGCGGGAGGGACCGAAGGCCTTTGTGTCACGTTTCTTCGGGGCCGGCGTGTCGACATCATTGGACAATTCTTCAGGGGCAGAGGCTTGCCCGGCATGCAGGCGCAAATAGGCCGCAGCGATCCGTTCCGGCGGGTGCGCGGTAAGCAGTTTTTGCGCAAAGCTCATTTCTTCGTCCGTAAACTCCCCAGTCCAGACAGGATCGTTGAGCAAGCGCTCTTCGTCCTTGGCCGCAATTGCTTCGGCAGATGGGGGCGTTGTCCATTCGGCGGATAGCTTGCCCCATTTGAGCAGGTTTTCCGCCCGTTTGCGCATCTTGGGTGGCACGATCATTGCCGAAATGCCCTTGCGTCCAGCACGGCCCGTGCGGCCAGACCGGTGAACGAGGGTTTCGGGGTTCGTCGGCAACTCGGCATGGATCACCAGTTCCAGCTTGGGCAAGTCAATCCCGCGCGCGGCTACATCAGTAGCCACACAGACCTTCGCGCGCCCGTCGCGCATCGCTTGCAGCGCATTGGAGCGTTCCGACTGGGTCAGTTCACCCGAAAGCGCCACAACCGAGAACCCGCGGTTGGCAAGACGCGTGGTCAGACGGGTGACCATGGCGCGGGTATTGGCGAAAACGATCGCATTGGGTGCATCGTGAAACCGCAGAGTATTGATGATCGCGGCATCTGTATCGTGGTTGGCCACCCGCATCGCCAGATAGGCGATATCGGCATGTTGCGTTTCTTTGCTGGTTGTTGTGATGCGTTCGGCATCGCGTTGATAGCTTGCGGCCAGTTTGGCGATCATCGGCGGAACGGTGGCCGAGAAAAGCAAGGTACGGCGCTCGGCTGGGGCCTCATCAAGGATGAACTCAAGGTCTTCGCGGAACCCAAGGTCCAACATCTCGTCAGCTTCGTCCAGCACCACCGCCCTGACCGCAGACAGGTCGATTGTTCCACGCATGATGTGATCACGCAACCGGCCCGGTGTCGCAACAACGACATGCGCGCCGCGTTCCAGCCGACGGCGTTCGTCGCGGAAATCCATGCCGCCGACGCAAGACGCCAAAACAGCCCCCGCGTCCGCATAGAGCCATGTCAGCTCGCGGTTCACTTGCAGAGCCAGTTCACGCGTCGGGGCGATGACCAAAGCAACGGGGGTTGAGGCGGGCGCAAAAAGCCCGGTTTCATCAAGGATTGTCGGGCCGATGGCCAGACCAAAGCCCACTGTCTTGCCCGATCCCGTTTGCGCCGACACCAAGAGGTCACGATCTTGCAAATCGGGGTTGGTCACTGCCTCTTGCACAGGTGTGAGCGTGTCATAGCCTTGGCGTTCAAGGGCAGCAGAAAGGGTCGGGATCATCGGGGAAAGGTCTTTCGGGGGAGATTGCGTGGTCGCGCCCTACGCCTCTCGTGTTGCTTTGTATAGGGGTAATCTTGTCTCAGGGGGCTTTGCCCCCGGCCCGCAGCGGGCCTCCCCCAGGATATTTTTGGGCCCATAATGGCGTTATTATTGGCCCGCAAATATCCTCGGGGGGAGCGTTAGCGGGGGGCGGAAAGCCCCCCAGATCGGTTTTGTGAATGTGCTAGTTTTGCGCCTTGAACCACGCATCGATGCGGGCTTTCAGGGCGGCCCAGATCGCAGGCGCCCCGCGTTGAACTTTGTCACCGACACGGGTTTGCAACTGTGCCGCTGTGACGTTGTATTGCGGCCAGGTCCCGCCACCTGTCGCGAGGTTGGCAACGACGGGCTGCACCCGGTCGATGGATTTTGCAAAAATGGCATCGTCGGTTTCAGCGGCTTCAAACTCTTCCCAGAGTGCCCGCATGGTCGCGTTCTGGTCTGCCGGTAGAAGCCCAAACAACCGGTCGGCGGCCTCTTGTTCGATACGCTCCATTTCTGCCGGGTCATGATCGCCGTGGATCGGGTTGTCGCCCGCATCAATCTCAACCAGATCGTGGATCAGCAGCATGCGGATCACGCGGTCGATGTTGATTGGTCTATTGGCGTGTTCGGCCATGATCAACGCATAGAGCGCGATGTGCCAGCTATGTTCGCCGGAGTTTTCGCGCCTTGAGCCGTCGCAAAGTGTTGTGCCCCGCAAGACAGACTTCAGCTTGTCGGCTTCGGTGAGGAACGCGATCTGTGCGTCGATGCGCGCGCCTGTCACTTGTTGATACGCCGCGGCATACCGATCCCCGCTTTCTTGAGCCGGTTGATCGCGTCTTCTGTGACTTCCTTGTCGCGGGCGGCCTGTTCGGCTTCTGCTGCGTTTTTGTGGGTCACGGGATCTTGCTGCACGTCTGATGTAATCTGCGCGGGTGCGTCGTCATCAAACGGCGGGATTTCGATTGTTTTTTGCGCCCCGAGCGCGATTGTTTCTGTCGGTGCGTCTTCGGGGGCGACCGCAATCACGTCGGACGTGGCGTCCGGTTCTTGGGGCGTTGTGTGTTGCATCGGGGCAGGTTTCGGCGCGCCTTGTGTCGCATAGCCGTTGGCCGCGCGTTCACGCAGCAGGTTGCGCGCCCGTTCTTCGGCTTTGCGCACGCGCACTGCCGTTAGAAATGCCTCTTCAAGGGTTTGCGAGGATGAGCCAAGCACTTTGGCCACAGTATCAACCACGTTGATGTCGCCTGACGCCTGTTCATCTGCCAATGCGAGATCTGCGATCTCGCCTGCAACCCTTTCAAGATAGCTATCGGCCATATCAGCGTGTCGTCTCGGTCAGGCGCCGTTTCACGTAGCCGCGCACATGGTCGATCATCGGGTCCATATGCGGGTCTTCGAAGAAGTGGCCAGCGCCTTCCATTTCTTCATGGGTGATCGTGATGCCTTTTTGCTCATGCAGTTTATTTACCAACGAAACTGTATCTGCGGGCGGGGCGACGCGGTCGTTGGCGCCGTTGATGATCAAGCCTGACGACGGGCAGGGTGCCAGAAAGCTGAAGTCATACATATTTGCAGGCGGGCTGACCGAAATGAACCCCGTGATCTCCGGTCTGCGCATCAACAGCTGCATGCCGATCCACGCCCCGAACGAGAAACCTGCCACCCAGCAATGTTTCGAGTTCGAGTTCATCGATTGCAGATAATCAAGTGCAGAGGCTGCATCAGAGAGTTCACCGACGCCTTGATCATATTCGCCCTGGCTGCGTCCAACACCGCGGAAGTTGAAGCGCAGTACGGTAAAGCCCATGTTGTAGAACGCGTAGTGAAGGTTGTAGACCACCCGGTTGTTCATTGTCCCGCCAAACTGTGGGTGCGGGTGCAAGACGATGGCGATGGGTGCGTCGCGGTCCTTTTGCGGGTGGTAGCGGCCTTCGAGGCGACCTTCGGGGCCGGGGAAAATGACTTCGGGCATTCTTTGTCCGTTATTGGGCCGGGTGCGTCTTTGTTGACGAAAACGCTCAGGCACTTTAGAAAGATTCTAAATCGGGCCGAGGCCCAGCGATTGCTCTTGTTGGAAGTAAAGTCGTGCACGCGCGGCGTCAATGCCGTTGCGACCTGATCGGGTGGGGAAGAGATGAAACTGAGTACCAAGGGACGGTATGCGATGGTGGCATTGGCCGATCTGGCGCTGCAAGACGATGATGCGCTGGTCAACTTGACTGAAATCTCCAAGCGGCAGGATATTTCGCTGCCGTATCTGGAGCAGTTGTTTGTCAAACTGCGGCGGGCTGGTCTGGTCGACTCGGTGCGCGGTCCGGGCGGCGGTTATCGGCTGGCACGGCCTGCATCAGACATCCGTGTGTCCGAGATCCTTGGCGCGGTGGATGAAACGGTTTCCGCCATGCACAAAGGTGCAGGTGCGTCCGGTGCGGCCTCTGGTTCGCGCGCACAGTCGATGACCAACCGGTTGTGGGAAGGCTTGTCGGCCCATGTCTATGTGTTTTTACACCAAGCGCGGTTGTCTGATGTGGTGGGCAATGATCTTGCCCCATGTCCGGCGGTCCCTGCGCTGTTTGAGGTTGTGGACGAGTAGGGGCGCTGCCCCCGCCGCTGATGCGGCTCCCCCGAGGTATTTTTGAACGAAGGAAGTGATGCGCATCTATCTGGATCATAATGCCACAACCCCGCTGCGGGTTGAGGCGCGCGCGGCGATGCTTGCGGCGATGGATGTTGTTGGCAATCCGTCGTCTGTGCACGCAGAGGGCCGCGCGGCCAAAGGGGTGATCGAGACCGCGCGCGCCCAAGTGGCCGAAGCTGTCGGGGCGTCGAATGCGGATGTCGTCTTTGTGTCCGGTGCGACGGAGGCGGCAGCTCTGGCCTTGAAAGATCGCGGGTTGCTTGCCGCACCGATTGAGCATGATGCGGTGCATGCATGGATTGATCCAAGCCTGCCTGTTGTTGACGGGGCTGTGCAAGTGGAGGACCCGGCGCGTTCTGTCGTGCAGCTTGCCAATTCCGAAACAGGGATCGTGCAAGAATTGCCGCAAGGTTTGGCGGTCAGCGACATTACCCAAGGTTTCGGGCGCTTGCCGTTTGCGTTTTCTTGGTCCGGTGTCGGGATGGTGTTCTTGTCGGCCCATAAATTTGGGGGTCCAAAGGGCGTTGGTGCGCTGGTTTTTCCGCAAGGCACTGATGTTGCTGCACAAATCAAAGGTGGCGGTCAGGAAATGGGTCGCCGGAGCGGGACCGAAAACGTGATCGCCATCGCGGGCATGGGGGCTGCTGCCGCCGCTGCGCAAGCCGATTTGGCGGATGGAAAATGGGACCGTGTCGAAAAACTTAGAAATATTCTAGAAAACGCCATTGAGGCTGTGGGAAAGAATACTATTTTTGTCGGGAAAGGTCTGAAGCGTTTGCCGAATACATCGTGTTTCGTCACTGCCGGTTGGAAGGGCGAAACACAAGTGATGGCAATGGATCTGGCGGGGTTTGCTGTTTCGGCAGGGTCTGCCTGTTCCAGCGGCAAGGTTAAAACCAGCCGTGTTCTGAAGGCGCTTGGACTAGATGATGAATTGGCGGCATGTGCGGTGCGCGTATCGCTCGGGACACAGACAACCGAAGACGAGGTTCTGCGTTTTGCAGAGGCTTGGGGAAAGAAAATGGCGCGGCGTAGTGCTGCTTGAGAGGGAAAGACAATGACAGCTTTGGATAATGTCGAAGTCAAAGAGGGCGTTGATCAGGAAACCGTTGATGCGGTCAAAGAGCTTTCGGGTACGTATAAATACGGCTGGGAAACCGAGATCGAGATGGAATACGCCCCCAAAGGCGTGAACCCTGACATTGTGCGTCTGATCTCTCAGAAGAACAAAGAGCCCGAGTGGATGACCGAATGGCGCCTGTCGGCCTTTGAGCGTTGGGAAAAGATCGAGGAGCCCACATGGGCGATGGTCAATTACCCGGACATCGATTTTCAGGACATCTATTACTATGCCCGCCCAAAGAGCATGGAAGAGAAGCCGAAATCGTTGGATGAGGTCGATCCCAAGCTGTTGGCAACTTACGAGAAGCTGGGCATCCCGCTCAAAGAGCAGATGATCCTTGCCGGTGTTGAAGGGGCCGAGGATGCGCCTGCTGAGGGCCGCAAGGTGGCTGTGGATGCGGTTTTCGATTCTGTCTCTGTCGGCACGACTTTCCAGAAAGAACTGGAGAAGGCTGGCGTGATTTTTTGTTCAATCTCTGAGGCGATTGAGAAGCATCCAGAGCTTGTGAAGAAATATCTTGGATCAGTCGTGCCGCCGTCTGATAACTTCTATGCGACACTGAATTCGGCTGTCTTTTCCGACGGTTCTTTTGTCTATATCCCGCCGGGCGTGCGCTGCCCGATGGAGCTGTCTACCTATTTCCGCATCAATGCCGAAAACACAGGCCAGTTCGAGCGCACGCTGATCATCGCCGACAAAGGGTCATATGTTTCCTACCTAGAAGGGTGCACCGCGCCGAAGCGTGACACAGCACAGCTGCATGCCGCCGTGGTCGAGATCATCGTCGAGGAAGATGCCGAGGTGAAGTATTCCACCGTGCAGA
>CAYLMZ010000117.1:0-6909 GCA_964385035.1 uncultured Loktanella sp. | reverse complement strand
CAAGTGCCGCCAGAGGCGAGCCATGCGTGTTGGTCCGCCGTGAAACAACACCCGAAGACATTCGCGGCATGCATGCAGCGTCGGCTGTGCTGACGATGCGGGGGGGGGTGACAAGCCATGCGGCTGTGATCGGCCGCGGTTTGGGTCTGCCTTGTGTCGTGGGTGCCTCAGATCTGACAATCGATCGCCGGTCTGGCCAGTTCATCGCCCCCGATGGCCGGACTTTTGCAGCAGGTGACTTCATCACTGTTGATGGAACAACAGGCCAAGTGTTGAAGGGTGAACCCAAGATGCTCGAAGCGGCCCTTGATGGGGCGTTTCAGACCTTGCTGGAATGGGCCGATGACTATCGCGATATCGGTGTGCGCGCCAATGCAGATACCCCTGCCGACGCCCAGACAGCCGCGAATTTTGCCGCCGAAGGCATCGGGCTATGCCGGACGGAGCATATGTTCTTTGAAGGCGACCGCCTTGGTGTCATGCGCGAGATGATCTTTGCCGAAGAGAGTGATGACCGTCGCGCCGTGCTGGACCGATTGTTGCCCATGCAACGGGCTGACTTTCAGGCCTTGTTTGAGATTATGGCTGGCAAGACCGTTTGCGTGCGCCTGTTTGATCCGCCTTTGCATGAATTCCTGCCATCCGATAAGGCAGGCCTGCGCGATCTGGCAGAACAGGTCGCCCTGCCTTTGCCTGAGGTCACGGAACGGGTCGAGGCCTTGGCGGAATATAACCCGATGCTGGGGATGCGCGGTGTCCGCCTTGGGATCGCGATCCCGGAAATCTATGACATGCAGGCCCGAGCCATTTTCGAAGCCATGGTCGCTGTGGGGAAAAAGGGAATCGAGATTTCCGCAGAAATCATGATCCCGCTGGTGAGTGCCATGCGCGAGGTCGAGTTGATCAAGGCGCGTGTTGATGGTGTGGCCAACGCGGTCCGCGCCAAAAGCAAAGCGGGTTTTGACTACCGCTTGGGTGTGATGGTGGAAACGCCACGCGCCTGCTTGCGGGCACAGGATATTGCGGAACATGCGGCCTTCTTGTCGTTCGGCACAAATGACCTGACCCAAATGACCTATGGGCTGTCGCGTGATGATGCAGGGCGGTTTATGTCCTCATATGTCCAGCAGGGTGTTTACGGCGAGGATCCGTTTCATACCTTGGATATTGACGGCGTGGGCGAGTTGATTGCACTAGGTGCAGAGCGCGGACGCATGGCGCGCGGTGATGTTGTTCTGTCGATCTGCGGAGAACATGGTGGTAGCAGGTCCGCCATTGCATTTTGCCGGGCACAGGGATTCGACTATGTGTCCTGTTCGCCTTTCCGTGTGCCCGTAACGCGATTGACGGCGGCACAACTAGCACTTGCAGATCGGGTGTAGCGCTAGGGCAACGCTACATGTTGTGTCTCGCCTCTCTTTGGTGTCAATATACAGCTACATATTGCGGTATGCACGAGGCGGGTAGCACCTTTGCGCCTCAGGGCGGGGCAGGGGGTAGACCTGAATCGGTCCATGTTCTAAGCACTGCCTCGCCGGCGTGGGGCCAATCCACGCTTTTCCTGGGTGGGAAAAATGAAGCTGATAAAGACGATTTCCGCTGCGTTTATCGCGGCAACAATGGCTTTTGGCGCGGCGCCTGCCGCTGCTGATGAGGTGCTCGCCAGCCGCTTGAGCGCCATCTTGGGACAGGAACGCGAAGCGCTTTCCGTTGTTCCCGACAGCCGCCTGAGCCTTCTGACAAGCCTGCCGCCAGCTGATGAGCGCGGGCTTGAGACAGAAACAAGCACAATTTACGACCGTGACTATCTTGCCTCTTTGCCTGCTGCCAGCGGCGGGGATCAGTGGCAGTGTCTTGCCGAGGCGCTTTATTTCGAAGCACGCGGCGAGTCCGTGCGCGGCATGTTTGCCGTTGGTGAGGTCATCCTGAACCGTGTCGATAGCGACGCCTATCCCGACACACTTTGCCGTGTGATCAATCAGGGGACCGGTCGCAAGTACGCATGCCAGTTTACGTACACCTGTGACGGTTTGCCCGAGAACATCAACGAGCCCCGCGCGTGGGAGCGTGTTGGCAAGGTGGCAGCGATCCTGCTTGATGGGGCGCCGCGCGCTTTGACAGGTGGGGCGACGCATTACCATACCAAAGCCGTCAGCCCATCATGGGCGCAGCGCTATCCGCGCACCGCTTCCATCGGCTCACATTACTTCTACCGCCAGCCGGTGCGCACAGCCTCTCTCTAAAGTCGCCTGCAATAGGCAGCTTGTCGCGCCTGACGCTTGTCGCGTCAGGCGCGTTTGTTGTATCTGGGGCTTTAACAACCAAGAACCGGACAAGCCTATGAGCGACGAAATCCGCCTTGCCTTTGCTCACCCAAGTGAACGGGCCGAGGCCAGTAGCCAAACCCCATGCGATCGCATCTCTTTGCGTGACTACACGGTCGAAGTTGAAATTGGGGCATTTCAGCAAGAACGCGGCAAGATGCAGCGTGTGCGCTTTAATGTGGTCGTCGAGGTGCTGCCTCTGACGGGGCCGATTGATGATGATGTTGATCGTATCTTGTCCTACGACAAAGTGACCGAAGCCATCGGCACAGAGTTGGAAGCTGAACGCATCAATCTACTTGAAACCTTGGCCGCCCGTGTCGCAGAGCGGATCCTGCTAGAGCCACAGGCAGAACGGGTGTTCGTACGCATTGAAAAGCTGGACCGCGGACCCTTTGCCTTGGGTGTTGAGATCGTGCGCTCGCGCGATGGGGTTGATCTGGCGGGGCAAGATCACGTTGAGGCCCCTCATCCGCGCGTTGTTTACCTTTCCAACACTGCGATCACCTCGCCCCACCTGAAAGGGTGGATCGATCAACTGGTCGCGATGAAAGCCCCGTTGATCATCTGTGTGGGTGCTGATGATGTCGCGGCACCCCAAGTTGATAACGCGCTTGCACAACGGCGTATTGACCTGTTGGCGATAGAACAGAATGCGTGGCGGCTGGCCGCACAAGACCAGCGTATGATGGTTGTCGGGACGCGGACGGAACTGGATTGGGCGATGAAGAATGGCCAAACCTGTGTGTGGGCACCGTCAAAAATTGTACTTGATTCAGTTGATGGTCCATCGGCAAGCCCGCGTAATGCACTTGCGCTGGTTGCTTGGTTCGCTGCTGAAATCGAAGCCAAGGAACTTTTGGTGATTGGGGCTGACGCTTCGGTTGGCGCAGTGCCGACCCGCATTGTTAGCGCGACGGATGCAGCTTTGACATGAAAGAATACTACCGCCCCATCGTGCGATTTGGTGAAGTTCCGACCCCTGCCAGCTTTCCTTTGGCGGGCGGGCTTTGTTGGTTCGATACTGTCGTTGTCCATTCCCGTGAAGCCGGTGTCCGGCGCATGCCGGCCGGGGATATGCCAAAGGCAGCACTTGCGCGCCTGACATCTGCGCGCGCGCCCATCGCGGGGCTGGATATGGCTACCCCAAAGATCATGGGCATTCTGAACGTTACGCCAGATAGTTTTTCAGATGGCGGGCGATTTGATCAGGAAGACGCCGCGATTGCCCACGCCCGAGCCATGCAAAGCGAGGGGGCCCATATCATCGACATCGGTGGTGAAAGCACACGTCCCGGTGCTACAGAAGTCGCCGTGTCGGATGAGATCGCGCGGACTGCCCCCGTCATCAAGGCAATTCGGGCCCAAAGCGATGTGCCGATCTCCATCGACACCCGCAAAGGTCCTGTCGGGTCCGAGGCTGTGGCGTCTGGAGCGACATTGATCAACGATGTGGCGGCATTCACTTTTGATCCATCGCTTGCTGCCGTCGCTGCCGAGGCAGACGTTCCGGTCTGCATTATGCACGCCCAAGGCGCGCCCGACACGATGCAGCAGGATCCGAACTATGATGACGTGCTGTTGGATATCTATGATTTTCTGGAAGATCGGGTCGCCGCTGCTGTCGCGGCTGGTATCCCACGCGATCAGATCGTCGTCGATCCGGGGATCGGCTTTGGCAAGACGCTTGAGCACAACCTCAGTATTCTGCGCGGCATCGCGATCTTTCATGGCCTTGGCAGCCCGATCCTGCTGGGGGCATCGCGCAAGCGGTTTATCGGCACAATCGGCGGGGGCGAAGATGCCACCGACCGCCTTGGCGGATCGGTTGCTGTTGCGCTCTTTGGTGCCCGTAAGGGCGTGCAAATCCTGCGGGTTCACGATATCTTTGCGACCAAACAGGCCCTCGATCTGGAATGGGCAATTGGCGGAGCGGCGATGACATGACACGCAAGTTTTTTGGCACAGACGGGGTGCGCGGGCGTGCCAACAGCTATCCGATGACAGCCGATATGGCGCTCAAGATCGGGGCCGCAGCGGGGCGCTACTTTCGCAATGATGGCTCTAACGGCCACCGCGTCGTCATCGGCAAGGATACGCGGCTGTCCGGCTACATGTTTGAAAACGCGCTGACGGCTGGCTTGACCAGCACGGGCATGAATGTGCTGCTGCTGGGCCCCGTGCCGACACCTGCTGTGGGTCTTCTGACCACCTCTATGCGCGCCGATCTCGGGATCATGATTTCGGCCAGCCATAACCCCCATCATGACAACGGCATTAAATTCTTCGGGCCCGATGGTTTCAAACTGTCTGACGAAGCAGAGGCAGAGATCGAAGCCATCATCGACGGTGAGGTTTCGCCAGCCAAAGCCGAGAATATCGGCCGTGCCAAACGTATTGATGACGGGCGGTTTCGGTATGCCGAACGGGTCAAGTCGACTTTCCCCCACGGGATGCGTCTTGATGGGCTGAAGGTCGTGATCGATTGCGCCAACGGCGCGGCCCACCGCGTCGCTCCGGAAGTGCTTTGGGAATTGGGCGCGACTGTCATTCCTGTTGGCGTCAGTCCGGATGGAACCAATATCAACGAGGGGTGCGGCTCGACCCATCCTGAACAGGCGGCCGACGTGATCCGCCGCGAAGGGGCGGACGTGGGGATCTGCCTTGATGGTGATGCCGACCGCGTGATGATCCTTGATGAGACGGGCAAGGTTGCGGATGGGGATCAGTTGATGGCGCTGCTGGCGGGTCGCTGGGCCGACCAAGACCGGCTGAAAGGTGGCACACTTGTTGCGACCGTGATGTCGAATCTTGGTCTTGAGCGCTACCTCGACGGGCGCGGCCTGCGGCTTGAGCGGACGGCCGTTGGTGATCGCTATGTGGTTGAGGCGATGCGCAAAGGTGGCTGGAACCTTGGGGGCGAACAGTCGGGGCACGTCGTCATGACTGACTACGCCACGACAGGCGATGGATTGCTGGCGGGTCTGCAATTTCTTGCGGCAATGATCGAGACTGGCAAAGCGGCAAGCGAACTCAGCACCACGTTTGAGACGGTGCCTCAAATGCTCAAGAACGTGCGCTTTGCTGTGGGCCAAGACCCACTCGGGGCAGAGAACGTGAAAGCGTCAATCGCTGATGCTGAAGCAAGGCTTACGGGTAAGGGGCGGCTCTTGATCCGCAAATCAGGCACGGAACCTCTGATCCGTGTGATGGCCGAATGCGAAGACAGCGGGCTTTTGAAAGGGGTGGTTGACGGTATCGTCGCAGAGGTCGAGGCGGCTGCTACCGTCGCATGATCTTGCGCAGATTGGCCCATTGGCTGATCGCAAGCCCTGACAGGATCAGACCAAGTGCCACAAAAAAGCGCAACGGCAGCTCCTCGTTCAGGATCACGGCACCACATATCATCGACCAGATGGGTACCTGAAACCCCACTGGCGCCATAAAGACTGAACCCGCAGTGCGGATGGTGCGGATACGTAACCATGCGGCAAGTGCCGTCGGGATCAGTCCAAGGATGATGATCGCAACGGTGGGGCGGGTGCCTTCGACCGCCGGAAGGCCTTCAAAGACAAGCATCGCGGGGATCAGGGCAATCGCACCCACAATCAACATTGCGGTGGCCATCGCGATTGGATCAATCGTGGGGCAACGGCGGGTCATGATGCTGGCGACAGCGTATGACATTGCCGCCATAAGGCAGGCAATTTGACCCAGAGGCTCCAACCCTGTGCCGAGCTGCGAAAGCCCCGGCGCGATCAGGACCAAGGCCCCCACAAATCCCAGACCAACGCCGATACTGTTGCGCAGCGTCAGTCTTTCGTCGGAAAAAACATGCGCGAGCGGCAAGATAAACAAAGCGACAGAAGCCATTGAGATCCCAGCGAATGCCGAAGGCACGTATTGTTGTCCCCAACTGAGCAAGGCAAAAGGGATGGCGGAGTTCAGCAAGCCAATCACAACAAGGTATTTGGCTAAACGCCCTGAAAATACGGGCACTGGTCGCCGCAAGATGCGCATCAGCATCATCAATGCGACGGCCCCAAGCGTTACACGCGCGCATGCGACAGTCAGCGGCCCGTAACCTTCCAGAGCAATCGCCACGACCATAAAAGTGGCACCCCAGATAAATCCAAGGGCCGCGATTGAAAGCCAGTTTGCAAGGGTGGGTGGCTGGGTCATTCGGTCTTCTGTTATCAAAAAAGGCCCAAGCGGAGGGCTTGGGCCTTTCTTTGTCAGACTGGCAGGTAAACTGCCAGAGGGCAGGTTTAGTTCTTGGACTTGTCGACCATCTTGCCGTCAGAAATCCAAGGCATCATGGCGCGCAGCTGCTCACCAACCTGTTCGATCTGGTGCTCGTCGTTGATGCGGCGTGTTGCTTTGAAGAATGGCTGACCAACAGCGTTTTCCTGCATGAAGTCACGCACGAATTTTCCGGTCTGGATGTCTGTCAGCACGTCTTTCATACGCTTCTTGGTCTCTTCATATGGCAGGATGCGTGGGCCAGAGACATACTCGCCGTACTCGGCCGTGTTCGAGATCGAGTAGTTCATGTTCGCGATGCCGCCTTCGTAGATCAGGTCCA
>CAYLMZ010000116.1:2968-6985 GCA_964385035.1 uncultured Loktanella sp. | reverse complement strand
ATGGTCAAGATTGCGGACAACGAAGACTATAAGATGCCAGCAACCATTGATGATCCGGCCATTCTGGACGAGATCAAACAGGCCCTGATCCCGATGGGATATGCAAAGGGCTGATCCTCCGCATTGGACGGCACGGCAAAAGCACTAGGTCAGGGTCATGCGTATGATCCTGACCTTTTTGCTGATCGCCACCACAGCCGGAGCAGACCCGATGTTGATCGAAGACTTCGACGAAACCGCAGGCGAACGCTGGCGCTATACCAGCGATCGCGTGATGGGCGGCGTGTCGGACGGTCAGGCAGGGCTGGGGCGCGAGGGTGACATTAGCTTTGCCCAACTGCGCGGCACCGTCAGCACCGCCAATAACGGTGGATTCATCCAGATTAGAACAGGGTTTGCGCAACCATTGCCCGCCACGGCACAAGGCATCTGGCTGCGTGTCCGCGGAAACGGGGAGGCATACTACGTCCATTTGGGGCCGACCACGGCTCGCAGGCCCTGGCAGTATTATCAAGCACGCTTTGAGACGACGTCCGACTGGCAGGAGGTAGTTTTGCCTTGGGACGTCTTCCAGCCACAGGGCGGACTCGATCCAGCTTTTGCGCCAACAGATATTCGTAGTCTGGGCATTGTGGCCTTTGGGGCAGACTATCAAGCTGCCTTGGATATCGACTGGGTCGGGACACTCGGTTCGAACAACTGACCCTTGCAAGAACGCGGCTTGGTCAGCGATGGTTTTGCCGATAGGGTGATGCTGTGGCGCAGTTGAAATGTGGGGGTGTCTGAATGGCCGACTTTCAGGTTCTCATCTTTGAAGCAGGAAACTTCCAGAACCCGCAAGCACCCGGCACGCTCCCTATAGAGGATTCGACCTTTCTCTCAAGCCTGACCATAGGCGACACGCTTACCTATCTGGGGGGCGGCGAAACAACGCTGGTCACGATCACCGACAACGTGAACACGACCTTCGATGAGGCACAGTCGAACCAGTTTCTCGCAAGCCCTGTCACCTTCGACGGGGTCACTTATAGCGCTGGGCAAACGGTCACACCCACCTACACGCTGGTCATGACGGGTGACGACGGAAACACCTACACGCTAACAAGCTTTAACTTCGCGCCGAACACAAATGGCCAGGAACCTGACGCAATCTTCTTTGAAGGCGCGATCCCACCACCGGGGACGCAACTCACGCTGATCCAAGAGATCAACCCGACAGGCTCTCAATCACGCAATTATAGCAACTTCGCAATTTGCTTTGCCAAGGGCGCACAGATCGCAACGCCGGACGGAAAGGTCGCAGTCGAACAGTTGCAAGTCGGCGATGCCGTTTTGACGCTTGATGGCCCTGCACTGCCGGTCAAGTGGGTTGGGCTCCGGCACATCAATAGGTTGGAACTGGCCCGGTCGCCCCAACTCCGCCCGATCCAAATCGCGAAGGGTGCGTTGGGGCCGAATATGCCGTCCTCGCCGCTTAAAGTTTCAAGACAGCACCGCATCTGTATCCGCTCCAAGATCGCAGAACGCATGTTCGGGCGTGACACCGCGCTGGTCGCAGCACATCACCTGCTGGGAGTTGCCGGCGTGTCCGAAGTTCTTGACGATGCGCCTCTGACCTATGTGCACATCTTGCTTGAGGGGCATGCCGCCGTTGCGGTGAATGGCGCATACGCCGAAAGCCTCCTGATGGGTCCAATGGCGGTGGCGCTCCTTAGCGATACGCAATCAGATGGGCGCATCACTCCGCCGCTGCCACCGATGCTCACTCAGACTGACATGGCGCCTGCGTTCCCAATCCCAAGGGGCAGCCAGCAAAGGCAGCTTGTTCAAAGGCATATTAAGAATGGAAAGCCGCTCTTTGCGTCAGCCGTTGATGCGGGCACGTCGGAATTGGCGGTCTAGGCAAACTGCTCTCTGATCAACCGCTCTTCCAAGCCATGACCGGGATCAAACAGGATCCGATGTCGGATGCTCGGCTCTGATCTGATCTCAACACTCACCACATCCCGCACCGAAGAGCCATCAGCGTCCGCCATCACCGGTCGTTTCGTCGGGTTCAACACGTCAAACCGGACCACAGCTTTTTTGGGCAAAAGCGCCCCCCGCCAGCGCCGCGGTCGAAAGGCGGCCATGGCCGTCAGCGCCAACACATCGGACCCGATGGGCAAGATCGGCCCATGCGCCGAGTAGTTGTAGGCGGTCGAGCCCGCAGGCGTGGCGACCAGCGCGCCATCGCAAACCAACTCCTCCATCCGCAACCGGCCATCGACCGTGATCTTCAGCTTGGCAGCCTGTGGACCTGCGCGCAGCAGGCTGACTTCATTGATAGCCAAAGCCTCGTGCATCTTGCCATCAGCGGTCAGCGCGGTCATCCGCAATGGATTGATCACTTCCTCCTGCGCCTCATCCAAACGGGCCTGAAGGTCCGCCTCGTGATACTCGTTCATCAAAAAGCCAACGGTGCCGCGGTTCATTCCGTAAACCGGCACATCAAGACCTTGCGTTTTGTGCATCGTCTCAAGCATGAAACCATCGCCGCCCAGCGCGACAATCACATCGGCTTCAGCCTGCGGCACATCGCCATGCGAGGCCGCCAGCATGTCTTTGGCTGTTTCCGCAATCGGCACAGGACTGGCAACAAAAGCGATCTTGGGGCGAGGCATAGCGCAAATTTCCAAACAGTTCCGATACGTTGTGCGGTGATCCGACCCGAAACGCAAGGCAAGCATCGGAAACCCTGCGTGACGCGCTCATAAAGATCATGGTCGTTTTGATGCTTTAGCGATGGCGGTTTTCGCGCTATGTGATGCCCCAATGACCAATCGCCCCTGACCAAGAGGACCGCCCCATGAACGCCAATGTCCGCGACGCAGGCTTCTTCACCGAAGAGCTCAGCACCCGTGACCCCGAAATCCATGCCGCGATGCAAGACGAGTTGACCCGTCAGCGCAAAGAGATCGAGTTGATCGCGTCGGAAAACATCGTCTCTGCCGCCGTCATGGAGGCGCAGGGTGGCGTGATGACCAACAAATACGCCGAAGGCTATCCCGGGCGGCGCTACTACGGCGGCTGCGACTACGTGGACGTCGCTGAAAACCTTGCCATCGCACGCGCGTGCAAACTGTTTGATTGCGGATTTGCCAATGTGCAGCCTAACTCCGGCTCACAGGCAAACCAAGGCGTGTTCCAAGCCCTCTTGCAACCGGGTGATACGATCCTTGGCATGTCCCTCGATGCAGGCGGCCACCTGACCCACGGGGCCAAGCCAAACCAGTCGGGCAAATGGTTCAACGCGGTCCAATACGGCGTGCGCCAAGAGGATAGCCTGCTTGATTATGACGAGGTCCAGCGCCTTGCCACCGAACATCAGCCCAAAATGATCATCGCCGGTGGATCGGCCATTCCGCGCGTCATTGACTTCGCAAAAATGCGCGAGATCGCGGATAGTGTCGGCGCCTACCTGCTCGTCGATATGGCGCACTTTGCCGGACTTGTGGCAGCGGGTCTTTACCCCTCGCCCTTCCCGCATGCGCATGTCGCGACCACCACAACACACAAGACACTGCGTGGCCCACGGGGCGGTATGATCCTGACGGACGATGAAACGATTGCAAAGAAATGCAACTCCGCCATCTTCCCCGGCATTCAAGGCGGTCCGCTGATGCATGTGATTGCAGGCAAAGCGGTCGCATTTGGCGAGGCACTCCGCCCCGAATTCAAAAGCTATCAGGAACAAGTCATCAAGAACGCGCAAGCGCTCGCTGATCAACTGATCAAGGGCGGTCTCGATATCGTCACCGGTGGCACCGACACGCATGTGATGCTCGTTGACCTGCGCCCTAAGGGCGTGAAGGGCAACGCCACCGAGAAAGCCTTGGGCCGGGCCCATATCACCTGCAACAAAAACGGCATTCCGTTTGATCCAGAAAAGCCGATGGTGACATCTGGTATCCGTTTGGGATCACCCGCAGGGACAACGCGCGGCTTTACCGAAGTCGAGTTCCGCCAGATCGCAGA
>CAYLMZ010000116.1:0-2868 GCA_964385035.1 uncultured Loktanella sp. | reverse complement strand
GCCACAAGGTTCAGCGCGGCGTCACGGCGCTGGGCCGCTAGGTCAATGCTTTCCAGATGCGCCAACACATTGCGATGGGCTTTCCTGGCCTTGGGCACATCGATCATGCGCTGCAATTTCGGGTTTTGCATCAAAAGCATAACCTGCGCCAGATAGGCCGCATCACGGCGGACGTAGCGGGGCAAGAGTCGCCCGCCTTTACGCAGCTGGGCATCAAGCGTCGCACCGCGCAGGCCCAGCTTTTCCCTCAAGGCGGCGCGCACCTCAGCAACCATATTTTCGACGGTGTGACTCATGCGGTTGCGGTTAATTCGTGAGGATGAATTGCTCAATCCCTCTGGCGCCTTTGGTCGGGGTTGGTTAGCAACAGATGCATGTTGAACACGGTACGATATGATGGACCCGCGGAGACGCCCTTGCTGATTGCCCATGGGCTTTTTGGATCTGCGCGGAATTGGGGCGTTCTGGCGAAACGGTTCTCGGCCACACGGCCCGTGGTCGTCGTGGACATGCGCAATCATGCGTTAAGCCCTTGGTATGACAGCCATTCTTACTTTGATCTGGCGGCGGACCTTGCCGGGGTCATGGACGAGCCGATGGATGTCCTGGGGCACTCTATGGGGGGGAAGGCTGCGATGGTGCTTGCCCTTCAACACCCTGAAAAGATTGGGAAATTGATCGTCGCGGATATCGCGCCGGTGACCTACACGCATTCGCAAACGGGGCCGATTGCGGCGATGCGCCGGGTGGATCTGGCGGTGGTGAGCAATCGGGCCGAGGCCAAAGCGCAGCTTGGTGATCTCGAGCCGGGGGTTGATGATTTTCTGCTGCAAAGCCTTGATTTGAAAGAGAAACGCTGGCGGCTGAACCTTGATGTGCTGGAAGCTGAGATGGACAAAATCATCGGATTTCCGGAGGTTTCAGGCAGCTTTGCAGGCGAAACTTTGTTCCTCTCCGGGGCCAATTCGGACTACGTGCAGCGGGACGCGCGGCCCAAGATCAAAGCGCTTTTCCCGACCGCCAAATTCGCCAAGATCCCTGGTGCGGGGCATTGGCTGCACGCGGAAAAACCGCGTGAGTTTGAGGCGGCGGTGAGCGCTTTTTTTGGGTAAATCCTCTGTCGGCAAAGCGTCGGCAAAACGTCGGGCAAACGTATGGCATGCCGCATGACTTGCCGCCCCGAGATGCGGGCGCTAGATTGCAGCGCAACAGATGATCCAATGAGGTTTGCCATGATCCGTATCGCTCTTGTCCTTGCCATCCTTGGCCTTGCTGCTTGCGAAACTGTCCAAGGTGTCGGACGCGATATCACGGCAGCCGGTGCGGCGGTCGACCGGGCGTTCTAAAGCACACCCGGCCACGGATCAGGCAGATACGCGTCAGAGCTGCTGGCGCATAATCTCTCGCGCGACATAGTAAGCGACTGGCACGGCCAAAACGGCCCCAATCGCGGCTGCGACCAGGATCGGGAGGAACTGGTCATTGCCGGTGGTGAGCGCCACGACAACCAGTGCGCCCCCGAGGGCTGTGGCAATAATTGAATAAAGCATCGAAGCAAGGCGGACCATCATCTTCTCCATCAGTTATGTGTTGGAGGGATGGTAGATGGATTGGTGGTGTGGGTCGTTGATGTGGGTCAATTTGGGGGTGCTGCTGGAGCGCCACGCGATTGATAGCGTTGAAGCCTAAAAACGACGCTTCACCTATCTGCAGCGATGAGGCTAGAACGGTATCTCGGAATTTAAGGCGATACCCTCAATTTCGTCGATCAACGTATCGTCGTCTGGAAGTTCATCACCACGGATGGAAATGCGGTAATATGATGGACCCAATTCTGTCAAAATATACGTTAGATTTGCGTCTTTTATAAACTTACTCTCAGCTAGACCGTTCCGAAGGTAGTCCTGAAAGGGCCTGTATCCCTCCACGGCTATCTGAACGACATCATTGATGCGACTGACAACAGTTACTCGTTTGGAAGCGCTCTTTCTTGGCATCATTGCTGAACGGTCCATTAAGCGAAGCGTTCGCTTAATGAATGCCAGTTCTTCTAGGATAATGGTGTCAACAGGAGCGCTTTCTACGGAAAGCTCCGCTACTCGAAATTTCCCAAAGCTCTTCAGAAATGAGTCTTGTTGATCGGAAACGGCAACGGCCTTAATCTTTTTGGTCAGTTTCTCTTTGAATTCAACAATGGCTGAGAATCTCAAGTCTCGGGGGTAAGTTAAGTGTTCCACGGGTGAGGTATCAAATGAATAAGGAGTCACGTCGTCTTTGATTATGATGACGGGCTTATCAAACGCGAGCCTCATGCCCAATTCGAACATCACATTCGGATTGCGAGCACTAATATCACATACGACAACCTTGTTGTCGTAGAGGTTCTGGACGATCCTCTTCTGAATTACCCCGACGTCAGATGACTCACTGACAAGGTTTGGCTCAAGCCCTGTTTCGGCAACCGCACTAGTGATAATTGAAAGGACTTCTTTCCAGTGTTCCTCCGAACAGCCGTCAATCGCGGATATCGGCATTACAATCCCACACTGCTCTGTCGTTGTTTCAGTTCTTGTCTTTGCCATTAGCGAAACCCCAGATGTGCTGCCGTGCGCGCCTTTCTACCTTAAGCTGCATAGGCTTCAAGGCAAAGACTACAGTTTATTTTTGATAATCCTGAGGGCATCCCCAGACCGCGGGTGGGGGTGAAGCCCCCGCCCATGGGGGCGGTCGGGGGCTGCCCGGCCTGTCAGCCGGGCGGGGAGAGTGGAACGGCGTATGCGCTTCAGTTTTGAAAGAGGCTGGGTACCCAGAGTAGCACCGGGTGCCGCTCTCGGGCTCTTTTGCTTTGCAAAAGACCCTGCCGCGCAC
>CAYLMZ010000115.1:0-7101 GCA_964385035.1 uncultured Loktanella sp. | reverse complement strand
CGGCGCGTCTCGTCCTGCACAATGACAGGAATGGCAGCGGCGGCTTCAGCGATCAATCGGACCGCACGAAAGCCAACCGGATTGCCGGTAAACCCCGCCTTGGTCAGCGAAGCCACATCGCGCGGGCTCCACACCACACGACCCGCTCCGGCCAAGGCAGCCACACGGCCCGCAGCCGAAGCTTTTGCTTCAACTGCGGGACGTGGGGGCTCTTTGCGGATGGTCCATCCAAACATGCATCTCTCCTTTGTGCCGGTCCGGTGTGACCGCTTTGCCGTTCTCGCAAATCAATATCGGGCAAAGATGTTTGGAACTGGTGACAGGGCCGCGCGATGGGCCGCGCAACACCCCGCTACAAGGTGCGGATCTGCGGGTTGCGCCATGTGGCAGCAGGACCGATCATCAGATCATGCAAAGCCCAGACCAAGGCATCCACACGGTCAGGCGAGCCCTGCCCGGCGTATCCCCCTGCCGTCATCTGGACCATCTGATCCTCAAGATCACAAAGACCCGGCGCATGCGCGACGCGGCCTTGCTCATAAAGAGCGGCGACAGGCTCTGCACGGGCGACCTTACCTCGCGCGGCATGAACGGCCCTGTAAGGGATCAACGGGTCAACCTGCCGCAAGACAGCCTCGACCATCTCACCCCCTTGATTGACCTCGGCAACCAAGCGGTCCGCACCATGCCTGTGAAAAGCGGCGATGGCAGCCTCAGCCCATGCAGTCGGTTTGACCCCTTGAAGACTGGCATCCTCCAGCACGACAGCATGCCAATCCTGCACCGGACCACGCATCACCACACCGGCAACAACAATCCCGCAGGCATCCGCGCTGGCATGAGAGGACCCTGGCGGATCAACAGCAACCACGATCCGGTCTGGGACAAAGGGCGCAGCCGCTGGCTTGAAATCACCGCGTGACCACAGCGCGCCTTCAATGTCACGCATCAAGAGCCCCTCAATCTCCTGACGGCCCAATGTGGTCCCGCCATAACGGGCGGTAATCTCTTGCAAGAAACCCGCCGCAAGATGGGCGCGGTTGGCTTGTGTCGGGGCATGGGTCATCACTGTCGTCGGCCGGTCCAGCAACGCCTCCAATACGGCCGATCGGCGCGGCGTCGTGGTGACACAGGCGCGCGGGGTCTGCCCCAAACGCAACCCAAACTGCAACATATCCCACGCATCCTGAGCGCGCCGCCACTTGGCCAGCTCATCGGCCCACAAGGCCTCGAACTGGCGACCACGCAAGCCATCAGGATCATGGGCAGACAACACCTGCGCCTCTGCACCATTCGGCCAAACCAGCATGCGCCTGCCAGCAATCCACTCAGGACGCCTGTCAGACGGGGCACAGGCCAGCAAACCACTGTCACCAAAGACCATAACCTCGCGGGCCTGTTCCATCGTTTCACCAATCAAGGCCACACGCCCCATCGCACCCGCAGCCAAGGGGGTCGGCCCTTCCACAAGAGTGCGCACCCATTCAGCCCCGGCACGGGTTTTGCCCGCGCCGCGCCCGCCCAAAATCACCCATGTGCGCCAGTCGGCTTCAGGTGGTGCCTGATGCGGCAAAGACCAAAAGTCGAAAAGATATGGCAAGGCAGCAAGTTCAGAGGCCGTCAGCCCCTCCAGAAATGTCATCTGGGTCGAGACTGGCGCGGATGCGATCAAGTTTGCGCCCGATCTCAGCGCGGATGGCGTCATAGTCGAGGGCGTCTTCCTCTTTAAGTCCAAGCTTGGCATGCAAAACATCCTCTTGTTGCACGACCTTTAGGTGTGCTGCGTGCATATCTGCGATCTTCTTGATCAGGTCGGCGGGTTTGATGTCGGCACCTGTCCGGGCCAGTGCGATCATCTCTTTCAAGACATCCCGCATGTCTTGGGCCAGCGTATCCAGTTCCCGCAAGCGCGCCGCGTCATCCCGCAGCCGTCGCGGGATCTTATCATCATTTTGTGTCATTGATTTTTTGCCTGTTAGGGGTCTTCCGTCACAGACGAGTTTCATGGCAACGCATGAAATCTAGCCCGACTAACATACTGAAAAAATGACCAAAAGTCAAAGACCCGGCTGCATTGCTGCGACCGGGCCTTTTACGGATTGGAAAGAAATAGGCCTTTTAACCGTCGTCGCCTGCGGCAGCACGTTCAGCCTCGATTTGACGCCAGACAGCCACGTTGCGATTGTGATCGTCAAGGTTGGTCGCAAAGGCATGGCCCCCGGTGCCATCGGCCACAAAGAAGATATATTCCGTTGTGTCAGGGTTCAGAGCAGCCCGAATAGCTGCCTCGCCGGGATTGGCAATCGGCGTCGGGGGCAAGCCCTCAATCACATATGTATTCCAAGGGGTTGCACCGCGAAGCTCACTCTGACGCAGGCCGCGACCCAAGACGCCCTCACCGCGTGTGATCCCATAGATGACAGTCGGGTCCGTCTGCAAACGCATACCACGGTTCAAACGGTTGACGAAGACACTGGCCACCTGACGACGCTCTTCGGGCACGCTGGTCTCTTTCTCGATGATCGAGGCGAGAATCAGCGCCTCCTCCGGCGTTTCCAGCGGCAGCCCATCAGCGCGTTGCTCCCATGCCTCGGCAAGGATCATGCCCTGCTCTGTGGTCATGCGGCGCAAGACCGATGAAACCGTATCGCCGACATCAACGATGTATTCTTTAGGGGCCAGCGTCCCTTCTGGGGGGGCTTCGGCGATATCGGCCTCAAGAATGTCCAACTGCCCCAAGGCATTCATGATCTGCCAGCTTGTTGCGCCTTCCGCAATCACAAGGCTGAACTCCGCCGTGGCATCGTCTTTCAGGGCAAGATACTCTGCGGGCGGCTCATCCTCACCCACCACAAACCGGGCAATCTGCACGGACTGGTCCGTTGCCGGATCGACCTCGCGCACATCAACGACAGTGCGGTTGATCCCGACACGGTAGATCACAGTCGCGCCACAGGTGCTGCGACCGCCACGCGTGACGATATCCACGATCTCTTCCATTGAGGCCGCTTCAGGCACCAGATAGCGACCGAATTTCAGATCACCGGATCTTTCGGTGTAATCGGCACCAACTTCAAAGATGAAATCAGAGGTAATCGCACCCTTCTCTGCCAAGTCAGCGGCCACACGGCCCATACTGCCACCGGGGGGGACATCAAGGCAGATCGCAGCCTCAAGCGGGCCCTCATTGCGGTATTGCTGCGCCCCCCAAGCGATCAGTCCACCCAAGAGGAACAGACCAATCGTCAAAAGCGTCAGCGCATTGGCCGCAATATGTTTCCACATCAGGCAGTTTTCCCAAAGATCACACTGGCATTGGTGCCGCCAAATCCAAACGAATTAGACAGGGCGATATTGATCTCGGCAGGCCGCTTTTCATTGGCACACAGATCAACAACTGTCTCGACGGCAGGATTGTCCAGATTGATGGTCGGTGGGGCGACCTGATCGCGGATCGCAAGGATCGAGAAAATCGCCTCAATCGCGCCAGCAGCGCCCAGCAGGTGACCTGTGGCGGACTTTGTGGACGACATCTTCAGCTTGGAAGCAGCATCACCGACCAAGCGCTCAACAGCGCCCAATTCAATGGTATCAGCCATCGTGGACGTGCCATGGGCATTCACATAGTTGATCTGGTCTGGCGTAATCTTGGCGTTCCGGCACGCGGCACGCATCGCACGCTCGGCCCCTTCGTGATCGGGGGGGGGCGCTGTGATGTGGTGGGCATCGCCACTCAAACCATAGCCAAGAACCTCGGCATAGATCTTTGCGCCACGGGCCTTGGCATGTTCATATTCTTCCAAAACCACAATGCCGGCACCCTCACCCATGACAAAGCCGTCACGGTCCTCATCCCAAGGGCGGCTCGCAACCGTTGGATCGTCATTGTGCTTTGTGCTCAGGGCCTTGCAGGCATTGAAGCCAGCAATCCCCAACTCACAAATCGCAGCCTCGGCACCGCCGGCAATCATTACATCTGCGTCACCATACTGGATCAGGCGGGACGCATCACCAATGGCATGGGCACCGGTTGAACATGCGGTCACAACCGAATGGTTCGGCCCCTTAAAGCCATAGCGGATCGACACCTGACCAGAGATCAGATTGATCAAAGCACCCGGCACAAAGAAAGGAGAAACCCGACGCGGGCCCTTTTCGGCCATCATCTGGGCCGTGTTGGAAATCGAGTTCAGACCACCGATCCCAGAGCCGATCAGAACACCCGTGCGCTCCAGTGCTTCGGTTTCTTCGGGCTGCCAACCGGAATCCTCAATCGCCTGCTGTGCAGCGGCCATGCCAAAGAGAATAAATGTATCGACCTTACGGCGCTCTTTGGCATCCATGTATTTGTCAGCATCAAACGTGCCGTCAGTGCCGTCACCAAGTGGGACTTCGCAGGCATATTGGGTTGTCAGCTTGCTTGGATCAAAGCCGGTGATCTTACCCGCACCAGACTGCCCGTCCAAAATCCGCGACCAGCTTTCCTCAACACCATCAGCCAAGGGTGTGACCAACCCCAGCCCTGTCACGACCACACGACGCATATTCAGCCCTCACCTCTTGTGCATTCTTGGCCTCTGATAGCCCAGTGGTGCGGGGCGGGGCAAGAGCAGGCCGACGATCGGCTAGCTCTTAGGCAAGAGTCTTCACAGTGCGTTAAAGGACATGCGCTATCCGGACCCGATCAAGATAGATGGAGAAACGATGAAAGGCATCGTGGGTGCGGGTTTGCTATGGGCTATTGTTGCGGCACTTGGGACAAGCGTTCGCGCCAACTGTGCTGTCATTGACCAGCTTGACAAACTGCACACGATCCAGGCCCGCTTGGCCAATACGCCCGATACCGGGCTCTTCATGACAGACATACGACAACTGCGGGCGATTATGGGCGATCTGAGCAACCGCGACGCGCTGGACGCCGTTGAGGGGAACGCGATTGCGGGACGTGGGGCGCAGGTCGTCCGCTTCTTGACCAACACCCAAGACCTGCTCAGCAGTGTCAGCCTAGATGAACCGAACCGGGTGCGCGTGCATTTTACAAACCGGGTGCGCAGAAACATGGATCAGATCAGCGACCACCTGACAGACCTGCGATGCACCCGCGACCAGGTCAACATCGCTCAAGCCGCATTGACGCAAACCGAAGGGTCTGGAGACAGCGACGCAGAAGACCTCGCTGATGTGATGGAAACGCTCTCGCGCGTAAGCGAAGAATTGGTGAAACCACGCAATATCCTCTTGATCATCAGCTTGATCGGGGCAGGCTTTCTGATCGTGCCGCTCATCCGCAAATGGCTGATCTTGCGTAAGCGCCGTGCCAAGCGGCATACGACGAATTACGCCACGCAATATAGAAACGACCAGATCACGGCCGCGGGCAGCCTGCTCGATATCAACTGCTTCGGGACCAAACTGGCGCGGGCGCAAGATCACGTCCTGGAAATGGGCGAAACAGTCGAGGTCTCGGTGGATGACATCTGGATCAAAGGAACAGTCGTCTGGAGCAATACACACTACAGCGGCATCATGTTCAGACGGGCTATCGATCTGTCAGAGGTCGCATTGGTCATCGCCAAAAGCGCGAAAGCCTGAGCAACGAAAAACGGCGCCCCAAGGGACGCCGCTCTCAACCTGTGCAATTCGAGGGCTTATTGCGCGCCGTCGATGAACTTTACGGCGTCGCCGAAAGTCTGAATTGTCTCTGCCGCATCATCAGGAATTTCGATGCCGAACTCTTCTTCAAAGGCCATGACCAGCTCAACAGTGTCGAGGCTGTCTGCACCCAGATCATCAATAAAGGACGCAGCTTCCGTCACTTTGTCTTCTTCAACACCAAGATGCTCTACAACGATCTTGCGTACGCGGTCTGCAACGTCGCTCATATCAATTCCTCATATGCTTTGGGCCTTGGCCCGTTGTTCCCTAGGGCCTCTGCCCGATCTTCGCGCCGTTTAACGGCACTATTTCATCTGCTCAACCCACCAAATGACGTAACGTCAGATGGGTCACTGCGCAAATCTGCGTGGCCTATAACAGAGATTCCCTGTCAGGCAAACGCTTTCGACTGCAAGGCAGCCAACAGCCTACAACATGGCCATGCCACCATTCACATGCAAGGTTGTGCCGGTGGTATAACCTGCTGCGGGGCTCGCAAGATACAGAACAGCCGCAGCAATTTCATCAGCGTCACCCATCCGGCCCGCAGGGACTTGGGTCAAAATACCGGACTTTTGATCATCGGTCAGCTTGTCGGTCATGGCGGTAGTAATGAACCCCGGCGCCACACAGTTCACGGTAATGCCACGGCTGGCCACTTCATAGGCGATCGACTTAGACATACCGACCATGCCCGCCTTGGATGCTGCATAGTTGGCCTGACCGGGATTGCCCGTCGCCCCCACGACAGACGAGATATTCACGATCCGGCCCCAACGGGACTTCATCATGCTACGAATGACACCTTTGCACAGACGCATGGTCGAGGTCAGATTGACCTCCAACACGCTCGCCCATTCCTCGTCCGACATACGCATAAAGATGTTGTCGCGCGTGATGCCCGCATTGTTGACCAGAATATCAACCGATCCCATCGCCTCGGCTGCTTGCTTTGGCAGGGCGGTCACGGCCTCCGCATCCGAAAGGTTGCAAGGTAGGACATGAGCCCGCTCACCCAGACTGGCCGCAAGCTCTTCCAGCGGAGCAACCCGCGTGCCGGAAAGGGCTACTGTCGCACCCGCATCGTAAAGGGACTTTGCAATCGCGCCACCAATGCCGCCGGATGCACCCGTAATCAGTGCATTTTTTCCATTTAGATCAAACATCTCTTCGCCTCTCTTAAACTTATCTTAGCGCGGCAACAGCCGTCGCGACATCATCGGGCGTCCCGACGGCCTGTGTCGTGATGGCGCGGTCAATCCGCTTGATCATCCCGGACAAGGCTTTGCCAGCGCCAATCTCATACACCTCGGTCACGCCTTGGGCGGCCATATACAACACGCTTTCACGCCAGCGCACGGACCCTGTCACCTGATCCACCAAAAGCGCACGCAGCGAAGAAGGCTCTGTCACAGCTTCGGCAACCACATTGGCGACAACAGGGAC
>CAYLMZ010000114.1:0-7288 GCA_964385035.1 uncultured Loktanella sp. | reverse complement strand
GCGCGGGGGGCTGGCACATGTGAACATCCTCTCCTCGATCCTATTCGCGGGTCTGTCGGGGTCTGCTGTGGCGGATACATCGGCACTCGGCTCCACCCTGATCCCCGCGATGGAGAAAAACGGCTACTCCCGCAAATTCGCAGCCGCAATCACGGCCGCCTCATCGGTGATCGGCCCGATCATCCCGCCATCAGGCATTATGATCATCTACGCCTATGTCATGGGCGAAAGCGTGGCGGCCCTCTTTCTCGCAGGCATCGTGCCGGGCGTCCTTGTCGGCGTGGGTCTAATGGTCATGGTCCGGCTCATGGCCGACCGCTACAACCTGCCCAAGGCCGAACGGATCGTCACCCAAGGTCAGGAAATCTCAACGGTCGAATATTGGGTCAGCTTCGCCCTCCTGCGGATCAACCTCGGCGGCATACTGCTGGCGATCTACTCTGGCCTGTCAGGGCTTGTGGGGCTGTCGTTCGAAAACGAAGCAGGCGACACCGTCCACCGCCTGAACCTTTGGATCGTCTTCGCCGCCATGCTGGTGCTCGCGCATCTCTTCCTGATGAACTACCGCAAAAAGGTCAGCCACGACTTCCGCATGGTCTGCAAAAAGGCCGTGGCTCCGCTGCAAACGCCCATCATCATCTTGGGCGGTATCCTCGTGGGGGTCTTCACCCCGACCGAGGCCTCTGCGGTGGCCGTGTTCTACGCCCTCATCGTTAGCTTCTTCGTGCTGCGGTCGATGAAGATGAAAGACCTCGGCCAAGTGCTGACCCGCTCGGCGCTGGCCACCTCAGCCGTGCTGTTGCTCGTCGGGGCAGCCGTGGCGTTTAAGACCGTCGTATCCCTGTCATACGCCCCGCAGATCCTCAGTGACTATATCCTGTCGCTCTCTGAGAACCCTTTGATGCTCTTGTTCCTGATCAACATCCTTCTGTTCATCGTGGGCATGTTCCTCGACGCCGGGCCAGCAATCATCATCCTGGGGCCAATCTTAGGGCCGATCTTCCTCGACCTCGGCGTGCACCCGGTGCATTTCGCCATCATCATGAGTGTCAACCTGACCGTGGGGCTGGCAACGCCGCCCATGGGGCTTGTCCTTTTCGTGGCCTCCTCGGTGTCGGGCGAAAAGGTCGAGGCTATCGCCAAAGCCATCCTGCCATTCCTCGCCGTGCAAGTGGCGGTGATCTTCCTGATCACCTACGTGCCAGCGATTTCCATGACGGTGCCTTACCTGACCGGATTCCTGGGCTGCGGCCCAGATGTCGGGTTTAGTGCTTGCATTAGCCCACAACCGGGCGTCAACTAAAGAGCATAACAATAGGGAGAGAGATATGCTGAAACACCTCACCAAAGTCGCAGCGACAGCTGCGCTGCTGGCGACACCGCTGGCAGCCTGGGCCGGTGGCCATACGGAGTTCACAATCCGTGCGACCGCCAACTCCAACGAAAACGACGAAGACTACGACGGTCTGGTTGTCTTCAAAAACTACGTCGAAGCAGCCTCGAACGGCCGCATCGCGGTTGAGCTTTTCATCGGCACGCAGCTTTGCGCGACTGGCGCAGAATGCCTCGAAGGTGTGTCCGAAGGGTCCATCGACGTCTATATTTCGACGTCCGGTGGTGCTGCAGGCATCTTCCCATATATCCAGGTGCTCGACCTGCCTTACCTGATGTCGGACGACCGTGTGGCCGAAGCTGTGCTGTCCGGCGATTTCGTGCGCACACTGCGTGACCGCGCGCTTGAGGACAGCGACAACACCATCCGCTTGATGACAGTGGGTAACACCGGTGGCTGGCGCAACTTCGCCAACACAGAGCGCCGGGTGCAAGGCCCCGCCGATCTGGAAGGCCTGAAAATGCGGACCGTTGTGGCTGACCTGCCAGTCCAGCTGGTCGAAGCCATGGGTGCCTCTGCGACACCTATTCCATGGCCAGAGCTCTTCACATCGCTGCAAACCGGCGTTGTTGAAGGCACAGCCAACGGCATCACCGACATCATGGGCATGAAGTTCCCAGATGCGGGCCTGCAGTACCTGACACTCGACGGGCACTCCTACATGGGTGCGCTCTGGTGGATGAGCAACGAAAACTTCATGGCGATGCCAGAAGACCTGCGCCGCGTGGTTGTGGACGGGTTCTACCAGCTGCAGCAGGCAACATTCGCCTCGCCAAAGCGCAAGTCGATCGAAGCCTATGAAGCCTTCGTGGCTGGAGGCGGTGACATCTACGTCCCAACACCAGAAGAGAAAGCCGCGTTCGCCGAAGCCGCAGCACCTGTCTATGACTGGTTCCGCGAGAATGTTGACGGTGGTTCGGAAATGCTCGACGCGCTGCAAGCAGCCGTGGCCGAGGTCGAAGCCGAACTGGAAGCAGACTACGGTGCCGACCTGAATTAAGGTCTTGCACCTCACGTCTTGGAAAGGGCCGCCGATCTCGGTGGCCCTTTTTTCGTATCAGCCCGCAGTCAACAGTCCGTCAGAAACCATATGCTGCAAGGCCGCCAAGACATCATGTTCAAGTTGGGGCACAGCGACGTCAGCAAACATCTCGGTCATGGCAGCCACGAGATCGGTGCCGGAAACAGGTTCTGCACAAAGCTCCCACAAAATCGCAGCTACCGGATTCAGGGATTGAATCGTCAGCCCCCGTGCCCCCGCCAGAAAAATCGCATCATCCGTGCGCGCCTCGGTAAAGCCGGCCACTCGAGCAAAGCGCATCGCCAGTTGCGCCGCAGGGGCCTGCGGCACGGTCTCTCCAACCGGGGCGGGGCGGCGCAGACTGGCCCCCGATCCCTCTGGCAATCGGGCCGCGGGGAGGTCCTGCAACAGCGGCGACCCCGCGATCAGCGTCACTGCATCTTCGACATCACGATAAGTCAGCCGCAAAACAGGGGCAGTTGCCGCCATGCCCGCAATCATCTCAAGGATCGCGCCTGCATGCACATGGCGCGCGAAATTCTGCATCACAAGGGCCGCCAAAGCATCGGTTCGGCTCACGGGCGTCAGGGTGGCCGGGCCAACATGCGCTTCATCACGCGCCAGCAAGACAATGGCCCCGACAGGGAGTGCTGTGCCATGCACTGGCAAATCGATCCCGGTTAGATACCCGTATTGACGGTTCTTGGGGCCAATGCGTTCCATGATCCACGCGTGGTGATCCATCGACATATTTGCAGGCAATGGCAGGCGCAGGCGCGGGGCAATGCCGTTTGCAACGCCAGATACCACCCCCGCATCATCAATGCGCAACGGGACAAAGTCATCGGTAAAAACCCCAAAGCCTTGGCGGGCAAGACTTGCGGTCAAAAGGCTCTTGCCTGCACGGCGCATGTTGGGAAACAACACCAACCGGCCCGCAACCGCGATCGCAGCTGCGTGCAGACAGAGCAAATCAGGCGACGAGCGTAATCTCTCCCAAGACATCTCGGCGATCAGATCGCAAATGGCATTCACTGGATTATGCAAAGCCACCGGTGCCTCTGCCTTCGGGGCCGCCAATTCCCATTTTCTCGGCGCCCGGACCGAAAGCCGTGCAAATGGATCCGGCAAACCAGCAGGATCGGCACCGATGCGATACGGCCATGCCGCAAAGATCGGCGCGGCCAATGCGGTCATCTCATCGGGGCCATCCATATGCACCGGCGCATCTAGATTTTCAAAACGCAGATACGGCATGCATCCTCGCAGGAAAATGCGGCGCCACGACGACGCCGCATCTCAATTCAACGTAAGGCCGGGCTAGGATGCAACGATCAGGTGTCGCGGACGCAGATGCCACCGCTGATCGTGCCGCCCAAAGCGGCGCAATCCTCGGCCTTACTCGCACCAGATACAACAGTCGGAGAACTTGCCTTGCTGACATCTGACGGGGCGCTGGCCGTGCTGACCTTCGAGACGTCGCTTGGAACACTTGCAACGCTTGGCTCGCTCGGGGCGCTTGGTTCACTCGGGGCACTGGGCTCACTTGGGGCGCTAGGTGCGGTTGGGGCACTGGGCTCGCTTGGCGCACTTGGCGCAGATGCCGCACTCGCCTCGGATGCATGCGCCATCGATAGCGTCGTCAACGCAGGCGCAGCATAAGCGACAGCAGCAAAGCCGCCAATCCGGGCCATCAGTTTGCGACGGGAAACGTCTTTCATATCATCGGACATTTTCTTTTCCTCTCTTCGGGCTTTCCAGACACGCCGCCACAGCCAAACCACGACAACGCAGATCATGACACCAAACCAGCAGCATTCTCAGCTGCAAACCATTCAGAAAGGGTTTAATTCACCACAATAAACCTAAGTTATATGCCGCTTCTGCGGGGCTGCCAAACGGATCTGTGGGCATCTGTTTACCGGAAGGGATACATCCAAACTTTGTAGTCGTCGATCAGTGTCTCAGCGCGGGCACGTTCTTCGGGCGTCAATCGCGGTGTGATTTCTTCCAGCGAAATCAACGCATCCGGGTCCCCGCCTATTGCCGAAAGCGCATACCAAAGATAGGCTCTGACCATGTCCGGGGCGGGGAGGCCACGGCCAACTTCATAATACCACCCAAGACCGGATTGCGCGCCAGGATGCCCTTTCAACGACGCCCGAAGATACCAGTCAAACGCGCGCTCGTCGTCGCGTTCAACACCAAGGCCAAGGCCATACATAACACCAATCCACTCCTCGGCTTCGGCATTGCCGGAACGGGCATAAATCTCGAAAAGCTTGCGGGCTTCTTCAAATTCACCCGCCTCCATCAGATCGCGGGCCGTCTCCATATCGGCAGCAGCGGGACTGGCCAACGCAAAGAAGGCGACGCAGATGTATGCACAGACGGTATACAGCCTGTGTACAGGCGGTGTACGGCCAGTGTACGAGCGGTGCATAGCGGTCTCCTTGCGGTGATTTTGGGCGCAGGCATGGCGCAGGCGCAGATCATTTCAGAGGATGATTACATCCCCGCAGACCCGGATCAAGCCCGGATCGGGCAGCTGCTGTTTTACGATAAGATACTGTCAGGAAACAGAAATATCTCTTGCGGGACCTGCCACCACCACGATCATGCTGGCACCGACGGGCTCTCGCTTGGGATCGGCGAAGGCGGTGTCGGGGTCGGCCCGGAACGCACCGCCGGCACGGGGGCGGACGCAATCCGCAAACGGATCCCCCGAAACGCGCCAGCCCTATGGAATCTCGGGCATAATTCAATCGAAGTGCTCTTTCACGACGGCCGCCTGACGCGGTCTGATCTCTACGGAAACGGCTTCGATAGCCCGGCTGAGGAATGGTTGCCATCAGGGCTCGACAACCTCACCGCCGCGCAAGCGCTTTTCCCCATGGCAGCACAGTTCGAGATGATGGGCAATCTTGGCGAAAACGACATCGTCGGCGCAGTGCACAACCGGATCGATCGTAGCTGGCCGATCCTTGCCAAACGGGTGCGTAGCATCCCGGAGTATGGCGAAATGTTTGTGCAAGCCTTTGATCACATTGAGGAACCCGGTGATGTGACAATCGTCGAGATCGGAAACGCCTTGGGCGCGTTCATCAATCGTGAATGGCGGTCCTATGACAGCCCTTACGACAAATGGCTGGCTGGCACACCCCTGCCCGATGACGCCGAACGTGGCCGTCAGCTTTTCACTAACAATCGCTGCGCATCATGCCATGCAGGACCTCTTTTTACCGATCAACAATTCCACGCGCTTAGCCTGCCTGCTTTCGGCCCCGGGCGGACACGACGCTGGGATCAGATCCCGCGCGACGTCGGACGTATGGCCGAAACCGACCTTCTGGAAGACGCTTACCGCTTCCGGACACCATCCTTGCGCAATGTGGCGCTGACAGCACCCTATGGGCACAACGGGGCATACCCCACGCTAGAGGCCATGATCAGGCATCATGCCAATCCGGCAGCGGCCAAGGCAGCATGGACACCACAAATGGCAAACCTCCCGGACGTGCCATGGCTTGCAGCTGGTGATTTCGCGATCCAGCAAGACGCCGCTGAAATGGCGCGGCAAGCTGCCATGCAGGACATCAGGCCCATGACCCTCAGCGATCAGGACATCGCAGATCTGGTGGCTTTCCTGAATGCACTGACAGGCGAGACAGCGGATACAAGGCCCCTCGGACGCCCCGAAACGGTGCCCAGCGGGCTGCCCGTCGACTAGGGCTGGTTATTATTGGCCCCCAAATATCCCCGCCGGAGGCTCCGACGGGGCAAAAACGTGCAGTGCGCAGTCACTCTGCTGGCCGGATCAACACGCCCAGATCAGCAACGTTTGTGCCCGTCGCCCCTGTCATCAACAGATCGCCTGCCGCCGCCAGTGCCGCGTAGCTGTCGTTATTGGCCAACCGTGCGTCCAGATCAGCGATCTTGCCAAGGGTATGTTGATCCACGATCCCGCCTGCGGCATCGGTGGGCCCGTCACGGCCGTCGGTACCGCCTTGCAGGCAAACAAACTCTGCCCAGCCGCGCGTGCGGGCTTCAATGGCAATGCGCAAGGCCAATTCCTGATTACGCCCGCCGCGCCCGTTGCCGCGCAAAACCACAGTCGTTTCACCACCCCAAAGCGTGACCCCCGGGCCCGCCGCATCGCAGATGACTCGTGCAGCATCGGCAACATCCCCTTCCACCGGTTCCGGCAGGACCGCGACAGAGCGAACCGATTCCAGCCTTGCTGCTTGATGCATCGCAGCAAGGCTCAAGCCGTTCGATCCAATCAGAATGTTTTCAGCATCCGGCAAAGCTGCAGGTGCCGGAGCCCTTTGCAAATGATCCTGGACCGCCCCCGGCAGCCCATGCCAGAGTCCCGCAGCTTTCAGCACGCCGATCGCTTGTGTGGCTGTACCAATCGGCGCAACCGTCGGGCCGCTGGCAATCACAGCCAGATCATCACCCACCACATCCGACAGGATCAACGCCGTCACCGGATGGGGTGACGCATGACGCAAGATGCCACCGCCTTTCAGATCCGACAGTTGTTGGCGCACAAGGTTCATCGCGCGAATATCAATGCCACCGCCCAGCATGGCTTCATTCACGGCCGCTTTGTCATCAAGTGAAAGCCCACCGGCAGGCGCTGGCATCAGCGCGGACCCGCCCCCCGATATCAATGCAAGGACGGGGCCCTGCGCTGCATGAAGGGCCGCGATCACCTGTTGCGCGGCCGCAGCACCGTTCTCATCAGGCACAGGGTGACCAGCCGCAAACACCTCAGCACCCGCAAGAGTGCCGGCGTTTTCATAATTCGTGATGACGAGGCAAGGTGTTGCCGCAAACCGCTCAAGCGCGGCTTCGGCCATGCGCATCGC
>CAYLMZ010000113.1:0-7346 GCA_964385035.1 uncultured Loktanella sp. | reverse complement strand
CCAGCGGCGAGCACCGCTTTGCTGATGCCCGCGCTTTCCTGGAGCGGGCCCAGCAAATAAAGCACAAGGTTGACCGCGTAGTAGCTGATGGCAACAACCGACAAACCTTCGACGGTCCTCTGCAACCGCAGTTGCAAATCCGCGCGCTTGTCCATGCTTTTCAGCAATTCCTGATTCTGGGCCGAGCGATCAACATCCACCCGCGTGCGCAGCAGGTCGCCTGCCCGCAAGGCACGATCTGACATGGCTTGCAGCCGGGCTTGGGTGGATTTCACGGTGCGCATCGCCGGATCGAAACGGCGCATCATGAATTCGCCAAAGGTCTGGCGACCTTCAAACCGCTGCTCACGAAGCACTTCAATGCGCTGATTCACGATTTTTTCATAGGCACCTGTGGCACCGAACCGGAACGACGATTGGGCAATGGTGTTTTCAATCTCGGCAGAGACCTCAAGCAGTGATTGCAAAACCATCGCAGGATCAGAGGACCCGGCGCGCATGTCCTCCAGCAATCCAGTGAGCCGTTTGTCAAAACCCGCCATCGTCGCGCCCAATACACGTGCGCGGCTCAGGCCAAGCATCGACATGGCTTTGTAGGTTTCAATCTCGCAAAGACGTTGAACAACACGGCCGATGCGTCGGTCATCGACATGTGGGCGGGCAAAGACAGCAAAGCGCATGTGGCCCGCATGATCGATACGAAAATCACCCGAGATGACCAGATCGTCCTCAATGACCCGACTGATCGCGAGGCTTTCCGGCACAAACCAAGCATTCGCTTTATCGCTGATACCAGCATCATCCTCGGCCACCTCGATGCGAATCAACGCCGAGGTCACACGCGTGCCGGGTGCGCTTTCCAGCCAGTCGGGGGGAAACACAGCAAAGGTCGCCGCATCAAATGGCCGCTCGGCCAAACCTTCACCAAAGATGGTGTAGGTCACAAATTCTGTATGGCTTTCCCATTTCAGCTTGTGCTTGCCAATGGTGCCGAAGTAGTGCGTCGCATCTGGCTGGGGGTGTTGGGCGCCAAAACGGTCCAATAAATCAATGAGATGGGCACGATCGGCAGCGCGGTCACGGCCTGCTGCATTCTCTGCGGGTTTGAGCGCGAGATAGGCCGCGCGACTGGGCGCATCGACCGCAGGAAACGGGCGCGCGTGCAATTCGTTGGCCATCGCATAACGCAACGGGTGATCGGTAATGCTCGCCATGATCAGGCCCCTTCTGATGCCGCCTGTGCGTAGAGCTAGCGCCAAATGATCAGAAGGGAAACTAAAATCTCTTTGTTTTGAATGTGTTACCGGCACACAGCGGTATACTGCATGCCGGCCGGGCTCTAGATCACCACAACAGCCAGCGGCGGAAAGCCGTTAAAGCCCACAGATGAATAGCTCGAGGTATAGGCCCCGGCGTTGCGGATGATCACCCGATCTCCCGCCTGCAACGTCAGCGGCAGGGCGACAGGTCGCTTTTCATAAAGCACATCCGCACTGTCGCAACTTGGTCCAGCAAGGACACAAGGCCCCGCAGTATCGGCATCACGGGGTGTGATCAGTTGATAGCGGATCGCCTCGCCTTCGGTTTCAGCCAGACCAGAAAAGCGCCCAATGTCGAGGTAGACCCAGCGGTGCAAGTCCTGCGCTGACTTGCGACTGACCAAGACGACCTCAGCGGCAATTGCCCCTGCTTCAGCGACCATGCCGCGCCCGGGCTCGGCCATCACCGTTGTGGCACCGGGAAAACGGGCCTCGACCATCGCGAGGACCTCGGCCGCATAGGCCGCCGGGGCCTCAATCGCCTCACCATAAAAGGCCGGAAAGCCGCCGCCGATGTTCACAAGGCTCAACGCATGCCCTCGCGCCTGTGCCGCAGACCAGACATCTGCGAAGACATCCAGAATTGGTGCCCACATCGCCGCCTGCCGGGTTTGAGAGCCGACATGGAAAGAGAACCCTACCGCGCGCAGCCCCAGACCGGTCGCGATATCCAGAAGATCAAGCGCCATGGCACGGTCACAGCCAAATTTGCGCGAGAGTGGCCAATCGGCTTGGCTGGCTTCAACAATCAGGCGGATATAGACCGCCGCACCGGGCGCATGGCGCGCGATCTTGTGCAATTCTTCTTCTGCATCAGCGGCAAAAAGGGTGATCCCCTGCGCATGAGCCCAGGCAATATCGGACGCCTTCTTGATGGTATTGCCAAAAGAAATCTCGGACGGGTCGGCACCCTCGGCCAGACACAGCGCGATCTCACCCCGCGATGCGGCGTCAAAGTGGGATCCCTCATCGACCAGCCGGGCGACGATCTGACGGGCCGGGTTGGCCTTGACGGCATAATGAATATGGGCGCGACCCAGCCCGGCTTTGAGGGCGCGAAACTGCTGGCTCACGCGGTCCAGATCAAGAACCAGTGTCGGCTCTGAAAATTCATGGGTGGCGATGTAGGTCTCAACCCGCGAGGAGGCATTGACAGGAAGGCCGCCCAGATCGGGCGAATAGTGCAGTGTCATTGGTCATCTCCAAAAGACCCGGCCATGATGGTTTCCCACCCAAGACCGCTCAGTTCCAAGGGAGACGTTACCGTCGCTACGTAAACACGTGTGCGTTGACATTCACCGGCCAGAGGCGCGTGCGTTGGCGTCTATGAATGCGCCTTTGCGCCTGTTTTGGATTCGGCGCAAGAGGGAAAATGGGCTCGCATGAAAACACATGGGTGCATGGACGGGACTGCATAACTCAGGCTAAGCAGGCCCATGGCCCGCGTGATCCTTTTCAACAAACCTTTTGGCGTCCTGTCCCAGTTTACGGATGCGAAAAGTCCGACGCCCCGACCCACTTTGTCTGGGTTTATCGATGTGCCCGGTGTCTACCCCGCAGGCCGCCTTGACCGCGACAGTGAAGGGCTCTTGGTGCTGACCGACGATGGACGTCTGCAAGCCCGCATCGCAGACCCCAAGAACAAGATGAGCAAGACTTATCTGGTGCAGGTCGAAGGGGCCCCAACGGATGCGGACCTCGCGCCGTTGCGTGCGGGCGTCACGCTCAAAGACGGGCCAACCCGCCCCGCCAAGGTCCGCCTGATCCCCCCACCGACATTGTGGGAACGCGACCCGCCGGTGCGGTTTCGCAAATCAGTCCCCGATTGTTGGATCGAGATCACCATCAGCGAAGGCCGCAATCGGCAAGTGCGCCGCATGACGGCCCATATCGGGTTCCCGACGCTGCGATTGGTGCGCTGGCGAATCGGCAACTGGACCCTCGACGGCATCCCAAGCGGCAGCTTTACTGTTTCAGAGATTTAGGATGATGGTGCGGTCGGGGGGACTCGAACCCCCACGAGTGTTACCTCACAGCGACCTCAACGCTGCGCGTCTACCAATTCCGCCACGACCGCAAGTCATAAGCTGGGCTGCTTCTAGAACAGGCCTTGCTGCTTGCCAAGAGGCAAAACGCCCTTCCGATGCACGTAAATGATCAAAGCCCCAAGACAGGCCAGCCCGACCATTGCCAGCCACCCCGCGCCACCCCCAAAGACGACCTCGCCCATCCGGCGGCCGGGGGTCAAGGTGAACAGGCCGGTGATGCAAATGGCATAGACATAAAGGCCCTGCATGGTCGCCTGATGGGCCGCAATCTGACCTTTGCGCGCCTGACCGATCCCTTCATAAAGGGACCACAACACAAAGCCGGACAAGATGTGGACCGGCCCGAAGGGTCCGATGACCTGCATGCTGTTGATCCAGAAGGACGACAGGGCCGTCACAGCCATGGCCACAACCCAAAGATATCCCAACCGGCGATGCCAGATATCGCGTGACCGCCTGAAGAGCGCGAAAGGCCCGACCAGCAGCGACAAAAGGGCACCAGCAACATGGATCTGAATCATCGGCGGGGCATTCAAAAGGGGTTCAAAAGTCATGACGGCTTCCGTATCTGTTTTTGCATGACCGTCATGCTGCCCTTCGCGCATCCCCCCAAGCGCCGTTACGCCAATGCAGGTGTTTCTTCGTGAGTGTGGGGGCTTTCCCATTCGCGCTGCGTGAGTTGCGCCAGACCTATGCCAACCGTGGCGTCCTTGCCGCTTTGGCAGGATTGGGCGTGATTCTAGGTATCTCGGGCCCTTTCAATACGCTAGAGATCATGCCGCTGCTGCCGCGCATCGCCTATTGGGCCGTCGTTGTCTTTGCGACGTTTGGCATTGGCCTTTTCATCAGCAGCCTATGCGAACAGCTAATGAAGCGGCTGCCCTATTGGGTGCGCTTTCCACTCACCAGCATCGCCATCGGCCTTGCCGTCCTTGTCGTTCTGTTGATGTTCAATACCGCCGTCTTCGGCGCATTCGCTATCAGCCTGACATTCCTTTTTGAAACCGCGCTGGCCGTGATCCTGATCGCCGCCGTGGTTGAGGCTGGCACGAGTTTTGCCCAGTCACATAGCACCACTGAAACGATCACGGACCATGCTCCGCCGCAAATCCTTGCGCGCCTTCCTCACGATAAACGCGGACGCCTGATCGCGATGAGCGCAACAGACCACTACGTCAACATCGTCACAACACAAGGCTCTGCCTTGGTCTTGATGCGTCTGGCCGATGCCATCGCTGAAACAGGTGACACGGGCCTGCAGGTCCATCGCTCGCATTGGGTAGCGCAGGATCAGGTCGTCAAAGCCACACGCAAGGGCGACCGCGCGGTCTTAACCATGTCCGACAAAAGCGAGATTCCTGTCAGCCGCAGCTACATGCCCGCCGCCCGCGCAGCAGGGCTGATCAAGGACTAGCACCCAATGGTTGAATGGATCACGACACCCGGCCTCACGGCTTACGAGGACGCTCTCAATTTCATGGAGACGCGCGTCGCAGGCATCATTGATGGCACCGCAGATGAGTGCATCTGGCTGCTTGAACACCCGCCCCTGTATACCGCAGGCACGTCGGCCAAAGCTGCAGACCTCGTCGATCCGGACCGCTTTCCGGTCTACGAAGCGCGTCGTGGAGGGGAATACACCTACCACGGGCCCGGACAGCGGGTCATTTACGTGATGCTGAATGTCGGAAAACGCGGTCACGATGTCCGCGCTTTCGTCAAGGACATGGAGCACTGGGTGATCGCCACGCTTGAGACCTTCAACATCAAAGGCGAAATCCGCGAAGGCCGCGTGGGCGTCTGGGTGGAACGGCCTGAAAAGCCGCGCAACATTGACGGGAGCATCGCCGAAGACAAGATCGCCGCGATGGGCATTCGCCTGCGCAAATGGGTGTCGTTTCACGGGATTTCGATCAACGTCGAACCGGACCTGAGCCACTTTGACGGGATCGTGCCTTGCGGGATCAAAGACCACGGGGTCACATCACTGGTCGATCTGGGTCTGCCAGTCACGATGGACGATCTGGACGTTGCGCTGAAATCAAAATTCTCTGATATCTTCTCGAAATCAGAGGCTTAAAGATCTTTCTTAAACTCCCCGACCAGATGCTGGACGACTGCTTGCAAGGCTGCACCCCGATCCTTGCCAGCCGCGCATGCGTCATCAAAGACGCGCCGCTGCTGATCGGCACTCGTGCCCTCTGTCAGGATAGCGCGCGCGGCCTCGATCTCCGTGACGCAATCAAGTGCCTGCGCATCTTCTGCAATCAGGTCAATGATTTCATCGACGGCCTGTGAAAACGGGATCAGTTCTTTGCGGCCAAAATCAATTAGTCCTTCGCTGACGCCATAGCGCTGCGCACGCCAGCGGTTTTCGCTCACCATGAAGTTCTGGACGACACGCCAACCGTCCCCCTCCAGCGACTTGCGCCAAAGCATGCGGGTTAGACATTGGGTCAGGGCCGCAAGCGTCAGCGTGACCTCCATGCGCGGGGCAACATCGCAAATACGCGATTCAATCGTTGGAAACTTTGAGGATGGTCTGAGGTCCCACCAGATCTTCGATGCATCCTCGATCAAGCCGAGATCCACCAGCGTCTGGACGGTTTCTTCAAACTGGGCCCAGTCCTTCATGTAGGGCGGAAGGCCGGTGCGCGGCAGGTTATCAAAGACGGTCAGCCGGTAGGACGCCATACCTGTATCCTGCCCCTGCCAGAATGGGGACGAGGTTGAGAGCGCATGAAGATGTGGCAAAAAGTATTTGAGCTGATTGACCAAATTGATCCGCATGTCTTCGTCAGGGATGCCAACGTGAACATGCATCCCACAAATCAGCATCCGCCGCGCGACCCCGGCAAGGTCTTTGCGTAACTTGTTGTAGCGCGCCTTGTCGGTGTGATGCTGATCCTTCCAGTCGGCACTAGGATGGCAAGAGGCCGCGATCGGGGCAAGTCCAAAGCGGGCGGCATGGTGGGCCACCGTCCGGCGGAGATGCCGCAGATCATCGCGAGCCTCGGCAATCGTCGCGCAGACCCCTGTCCCGATCTCGATCTGGCATTGCAGAAATTCGGGACTGACCTTGCCCTCCAGATCCGCTTTGCAGGCATCAATCAGGGCATCGGGTGCTTTGGCGAGCGCGCCGGTCTCGGCATCGACCAGCAGGTATTCCTCTTCGATCCCGATCGTAAAGGATGGTGCGTCGGTCATGGGCGTCCTCCCTTGTTTTCCACAGCCTACCCAGCCCACAGACGGCTGTCAGGCCATCTTGCCCGAAAAAACGTCGCAATTCGCCGCAGTGCGCCAAATTAACCCAACCTCAAACGCGCTTCCTTTATTGCTCCACGCCAATCAAGCGTTTAGAACCACGCGGGATGGCGGCGAGTTGCGACTCGACCGCCCAAAAAAGTAGCCAATACGAGGAGAGCCAAATGGCAGACGCAGCCATCCACGGCGACGACCACGAAGACGAGCGGAGCTTCTTCACCCGCTGGTTTATGTCAACCAACCACAAAGATATCGGCATTCTGTACCTGTGGACCGCAGGTGTGCTGGGTTTTATCTCTGTGGCTTTCACAGTTTACATGCGTTTGGAGCTGATGGAGCCCGGCGTACAATATATGTGCCTTGAAGGTGCGCGCCTGACAGCGGCAGCAGCCGGTGAATGTACGCCAAATGGCCACCTCTGGAACGTTTTGATCACTTACCACGGCATCCTGATGATGTTTTTCGTGGTGATCCCGGCCCTGTTCGGGGGCTTTGGTAACTACTTCATGCCATTGCAGATCGGTGCGCCGGACATGGCGTTCCCACGACTGAACAACCTGTCTTACTGGATGTTTGTGGCTGGTGCATCGCTTGGCGTTGCATCGATGCTGGCACCTGGCGGCAACGGTCAAATGGGCTCCGGCGTTGGCTGGGTCATGTATGCGCCGCTATCCACAAGCGAGGCAGGCATGTCCATGGACCTTGCGATCTTCGC
>CAYLMZ010000112.1:0-7457 GCA_964385035.1 uncultured Loktanella sp. | reverse complement strand
ATGAAGAATGCGCGCTGATCACCGGCGACTACAACATCATCCCGCAGGCCGAAGACGCCGCCCGCCCTGATGCATGGCGCGAAGATGCACTTTTCCGTCCCGAGAGTCGCGAAGCGTTCCGCCGCATCCTCAACCTTGGCTACACCGAAGCCTTCCGCGCCTGCCATGCAGGCGACGGGCATTATTCCTTCTGGGATTATCAGGCCGGGGCATGGGACCGGAACGACGGGATCCGCATCGATCACTTCTTGCTGACACCGCAATGTGCGGACTTGCTCAAGTCCTGCTGGATCGAAAAAGACGTGCGCGGCCGAGAGAAGCCATCAGACCACGTGCCTGTCTGGGTTGACCTCGCGCTTTGATTTTTGGCAATATGCTGCCTTCACATGACGATAGCACGATGTGGGGGCATCAGATGCGACTTACCGTGATTGCAACTTTGTGCATGACTAGCCTGCCCATGATGGCAGAGGCGGGATGCCGGATCGCCGTTGCAGGGACGGCTTGTGTTGCCGTGCCCCAATCAAGCGCGACAGCCAAACCCGACCCTGTGCAGATCGGCGATACGTTGGAACGCGGTGAACATCAGATGATCATGAACGCGCGTTACTATGGCCTGCCGTCCGTGAGCGACGGCTGGGTCTACATGCGGATCGAGGATGAGATTTACCGCGTCGATTGGCGCAGCCATACGGTGCTTGAGAAAGTCACCGATCAGGCCAGCCGGAACTGGTAGAGGCTACTTCAACGCCGGATAGCTAGCATAGAAGGCACTATGATCGCCAGTATTATTCGCCATGCCGGGCTTGGTCAGGCAGCCTTTCGGGGCGACATAGCTGTCAATCCGACGTTTGGGCACCTCGTGCCATGACAGGTTGAAAGCGGCGAGCTTGGGAAAGAAATACATATCCGAATAGGGCAAATGGTCGTGAATCCACCAGGCGATCGCCTGCCAGCTTTCACCCGCCTCATAGCGATCCGCGACCCAAGGGATGACAATCGTTGCTGTCGCCCCCATATGGCCGCCCGCATCGCGCTTGTCCCAGATATGTCCTGCATAATTGGCCTCGTTGCGGGCACAAGGATAGCCCGCCTTCCCTGCCCTTTGCTGTGCGTTGCAAAACCCGTTCACAGCCGGAGAGCGATAGGCAGAGCGGATCAGAATACGGCCAAAGCTGCGTTGCAAGGGTTCCAGAAGCTCTTCGCAAAACCTTTTGCCTGCGGCGATGGCAAGGTCCGGGTCTTCGGGGATGTTAGGAATCCCATGAAAATTCGAGACCTCGGAATAGAGAAACTCGCGCATCCAGAAATTCTGCGACAAGCGCACGCGGCCCAAGTTATCGAGTGTCACAACACTGGTGGGGGATTTCATCGGCACACCCTTCTTGCAGTCAGCAAGATCAGGCTGTCACATCATGATCATAGAGCCAAGCCAGACGGTTGAGGAAGGCATCCGGGGCGACTTTGCCCATCGTCTTTAGCCCCAAATGAGCGACACGCCGTTTCACACCAGACAGATGATAGTTGCGCGCATTGGCATTGGCCGCCTCAATCGCGCGAACAACGCGCGGGCGGCGTAGCTCCTGATAACTCTTTAGGCCCGATTGCAAATCGGTCGCCTCATCACAGGCACGCGCCAGCACATAGGCATCCTCGATCGCAAGATTCGCACCCTGCGCCAGAAACGGCAGCGTTGGATGGGCAGCGTCCCCCAAAATCGCGATCGACCCGCTTTGCCAGCGTTGGGCGACCGGGTGCCGGAAAAGGCCCCACAGGTTCACATGCTCCACTTCACCCAGAATGCTCCTGACTTCCCAGCTACAATCGGCAAAGGCCTTGCGCAGGTTGCCGGGGTCGTCACTGTGATGCCAGCCCTCATCAGCCCAGTTGCTGCGCTCTTGCACAGCGACGATGTTCAACCGGTTGTTCCCGATTGGATAGGTCACAAGATGGCGGCCCGGGGCCATCCAGACACGGGCGACGGGTGGTGCATTACTCACCCGGGTCAAAGCGCGCCATGCCACCTGCCCCGTAAAAAACGGATTGTCGGCCTTGTTCATTAAAGGGCGCACAATCGAACGTAGACCATCCGCGCCGATGGTCAGATCAGGGGACTGGCTCTGACCAGCAGCCGTGAAACTGCCATCAGGCCGGATGCTGCCAATCCGTGCGCCCAAGCGGAACGTCACTCCTGCCGCCTCACATCCACGAGCCAAGATGTCGATCAGAACGGCACGATGAAAGAACCGGTATTTTGGGGATTGTTTGGTCAGATCGAACCGTGTGACCGGTTGCCCTGTTAGAGCGTCCATCGGCGCGACCGCATCAGCAGCAATACCTGAAGCCGCTAAGGCCTTGCCCACACCCAGTTTTTCCAAGGGACGCATGCCGTTAGGCGTGATTTGCAGACCAGCGCCGACCTCGGTCAACGCACTTGCTTGCTCATAGACTGTCACGGAGGCGCCCGTCCGGGCGAAAGCGAGGGCGGCGGTCAGCCCTCCGATGCCGCCACCAATAACGGCGACATCGCGGTTTGCATTATGATGCATCTTAGTCGTCGCGGTGAACCTTTTCGCGGCGCTCGTGACGTTCTTGGGCCTCTAGGCTCATGGTGGCGATCGGACGGGCGTCCAGACGCTTGAGCGAAATTGGCTCTCCGGTGATCTCGCAGTAGCCGTATTCGCCCTCTTCAATACGGCGGAGGGCGGCGTCAATCTTGCTCACGAGTTTGCGCTGACGATCACGTGTACGCAGTTCCAAAGCGCGGTCGGTTTCCTCAGAGGCACGGTCGGCAATGTCAGGGATGTTGCGGGTCTGGTCTTTCATGCCAGCGACGGTGTCGCGGCTATCTTCGAGAATTTCAGACTTCCAGTCCAAAAGCTTGCGGCGGAAGTACTCCGTCTGGCGCTCATTCATGAAAGGTTCATCGTCGGCTGGACGATAATCATCAGCTAGAAAAATCTCAGCTTTCATTTTGGTTGTACCCTCGCTCATGTCACCCCGGGCCTTCTTTTGCGGGGGCGACAACCCCCATTTATTGAGGGCGGTGTACTCGGTCAGTGGTGGAGTGTCACCCCCAAAATCATCAAAAACAGGGAGTTGATGATCAAATCGGACCTGCTAGGTTTCCGATAAACGAAAGGGAACCACATGCATTTCACCGGGACTGAGACATATGTCGCCACTGACGACTTGACCATGGCGGTCAATGCTGCCGTCACGCTGGAGCGCCCGCTTCTGGTGAAAGGCGAGCCCGGGACAGGCAAAACAGAGCTCGCAAGGCAGGTCAGCGCAGCCCTTGGACTGCCGATGATTGAATGGCACATCAAATCGACGACCAAGGCCCAACAAGGTCTTTATGAATACGACGCCGTTAGCCGGTTGCGCGATAGCCAGCTTGGCGATGAGCGGGTCCACGACGTCGCCAATTACATCAAAAAGGGCAAACTTTGGCAGGCATTCTCGGCGGAAGGCAAGACAGTCCTATTGATCGATGAAATCGACAAGGCCGACATCGAATTCCCCAACGACCTGCTGCAGGAACTCGACCGGATGGAATTCCACGTCTACGAGACAGGCGAAACGGTCAAAGCTGTACATCGGCCTATCGTCATCATCACCTCCAACAATGAAAAGGAACTGCCCGACGCCTTTCTGCGCCGCTGCTTTTTCCACTACATCCGCTTCCCGGACATCGACACGATGCGCAAAATCGTTGAAGTCCACCACCCCGGTATCAAAGAGGCCCTGCTGACAACCGCCCTCACCCAATTCTACGAGTTGCGGGAAACAGCAGGGCTGAAAAAGAAACCCTCAACGTCCGAAGTCCTTGATTGGCTCAAGCTCTTGCTGGCCGAAGACCTGTCACCCGCCGATCTTCAACGTGATGGGACGAATGCCTTGCCCAAGCTGCACGGGGCCTTGCTCAAGAACGAACAGGATGTTCATCTGTTTGAACGGCTGGCATTCATGGCGCGGGGTCAGCGATAAAGCCCGCCCCACGGCGATTTGACTGGTCAGGCGGAACCTGACCGCTAGGCTGCAAAAGCAGCACGCGCAAGGACAACCATGACCGACCAAAACGTCATCATCCGGCCCCTCGGCCCTTTAGACAAAACACAATGGCATCGGCTGTGGACAGCATACCTGAATTTTTACGGAACCACTGTGGCCGAAGAAGTCTATGAAACGACCTTTCAACGCTTGCTCGGACAGGATGCACAGGATTTCCATGGGCTTGTGGCAGAGGTCGATGGCAAACTTGTCGGCTTGGTCCACTACCTGTTTCACCGGCATTGCTGGCGAGTTGAAAACGTCTGTTATTTGCAAGACCTTTTCGCAGACCGGGCGATGCGCGGCCAAGGTATCGGACGCAAATTGATCGAAGCAGTCTATGCGCAGGCAGACGCGGCAAATGCCCCGGCTGTTTACTGGCTCACCCAAGAGGACAATGCCACAGCCCGCCAACTCTATGACCGGATCGGAAAGGCAAGCAATTTCATGAAATATCAAAGGCCTGCATGAAGTTCCTCATCCTTTCAGCCCTGTTGGCCGCAACCGCATGCGCGCAAGTCCCGACGACGCAATCGGCAGCAGCACCACCGCTGCGCCTCGATTTCCCCCCGGTGCAGGGGTTTGAGGGCCGCAGCCCCGGCGGTCCGACACGCGCCAATGTGGATATCGCCCGTGATTTCCTTGATCTGGCCTTCACCATGGAAAGCGGGCGCGCCCTGCCCGCGCTGACCCGTTTTGAAGGTCCCATCACCGTGCGGACAACGGGACGGCTGGACGCCATGGGGCAACGCGATCTTGATCGACTCTTGGTGCGTCTGCGCAATGAGGCCGGATTGAACATACGACTGACCAGCGCACCAAGCGCCAATATCGTGATCGAGGCTGTGCCTAAAGAGCGGTTGCAGCGCCTTGCCCCCAATGCCGCCTGTTTTGTCGTCCCACGGGTTCAGACTTGGGCGGAACTACGTGCAGCCCGTGGTACTGGCACCTTGGATTGGGCCACGTTGGAGCAACGGGAGCAGGCCGCGATCTTTATTCCGTCTGATGCCCCGCCTCAGGAAATACGCGATTGCCTACACGAAGAACTGGCGCAGGCCCTTGGCCCGCTGAATGACCTTTATCGTCTGCCCGACAGTGTCTTCAATGACGACAATATTCACACCGTTTTGACCGGCTTTGACATGCTAATCCTGCGCGCCTTCTATGCGCCAGAATTGTCGAACGGGATGAGCCGCGACACAGTCGCAGCACTTTTGCCTGCGATATTGGCGCGGCTGAACCCTGCCGGAGAAAGCCGCGCACCAGCTTTCACACCCGCGACGACACCTTTGTGGAAAAACCAGATGGAGCGCGCCCTGACCGACAACCGTTCACAGCGCCAGCGTCGCGTCTCTGCGCAACGTGCCATTGAAATTGGTGAAACCCTCGGCTGGGACGGAGCGCGCATGGGTTTTGCCCATTATGCCTACGGTCGGTTGCAGCTTGGCAATGATCCGTCCGTTGCTTTGCAGGCCTTCAATACCGCAAGCAGAATTTACAACGAAGACCCAGATACACGCATTCATCGCGCCTTTATTGCGATGCAACTGGCCGCTTACACCCTGATATCGGGTGATGCAGAACGCACAATCGCCATCACCAGTGCTGCCATCCCCATTGCGCGCCAACACGAGAACGCAGCATTGCTGTCGCTGTTGATGATGTTTCAGGCAGAGGCGCTCGACCTCAGCGGGGACACCGATGCAGGCATGGCGCTGCGGCTGGACAGTCTTGGATGGGCGCTTTATGGCTTCGGCAGTCGCGACGAGGTGATCGAACGCCTCAATGAGATCGCGTCACTTCCACCACGCACACCGCAGATATGACAAAAGGACGACCATGATCTTTCCACTCACAGGTATGTTTCTGGGGGCCGCATTTGGCGCATATCGGGCCAAATCCAAGGGCGGCAAAGGCAAAGATATGGCCCAATGGGGGGCGGTCTTTGCGATCATCTTTGGCCTGATCGGTCTGTTCGTGCTGATCTTCCTACAACGGTCGGTCAGCTAAGGCATGTTCCTGCCCTTCTTTGACAATCTGCGCAAAGCCGGTGTGCCCGTCTCTTTGCGTGAATTTCTGTCATTTCTGGAAGGCATGAAAGCCGGTCTTGCAACCTACGATACTGAGGCCTTCTACTTTCTGGGCCGCGCCATCATGGTCAAGGATGAACGGCATCTGGACAAATTCGACCGCGCGTTTGCCGCCAGTTTTGAAGGGTTGGAAAACATCTCGGTCGATGAGGTGCTGAACGCGGTCGATGTGCCCGCCGATTGGCTGGAAAAACTGGCCGAAAAACACCTGAGCGATGAAGAAAAGGCCGAAATCGAAGCTTTAGGTGGCTTCGATAAGCTGATGGAAACGCTCAAAAAACGGCTTGAGGAACAAAAGGGGCGCCATCAGGGCGGCAACAAATGGATTGGCACCGCAGGCACCTCGCCCTTCGGCGCCTATGGCTACAACCCCGAAGGCGTACGGATCGGCCAGAAGGAAAGCCGCCACCAGCGCGCGACCAAAGTTTGGGACAAGCGCGAATTCCGCAACCTTGATGACACGGTTGAGCTTGGCACCCGGAATATCAAAGTCGCCCTGAAACGCCTGCGCCGCTGGGCACGCGACGGGGCAAACGAAGAACTCGACCTTAACGGGACAATCCGCGCCACTGCCGAGCATGGCTATCTCGATGTGCAAACCCGGCCCGAGCGGCGCAATGCGGTAAAGGTTTTGCTCTTTCTTGATGTCGGCGGCTCCATGGACCCCCACGTCAAAGTGGTTCAAGAGTTGTTCAGCGCCGCCAAATCAGAATTCAAACATTTCGAGCATTTCTACTTTCACAACTGCCTCTACGAAGGCGTCTGGAAAGACAACCGCCGTCGCTGGAACGCCCAGACACCGACATGGGAGGTCCTGCGCACCTACGGGCCGGACTACAAATGCATCTTTGTGGGCGATGCCAGCATGTCGCCCTATGAAATCGCCTTTCCCGGTGGCGCCAATGAACACTGGAATGAAGAAGCAGGCCATGTCTGGCTGGAACGCGCCCGCGATCAATGGCCCGACCATCTCTGGATCAATCCGCTACAGGAACGCTATTGGCCCTACACGCAATCGATACAAATGATCCAAGAGATTTTCGGTGCCGAACGTATGGTGCCAATGACGCTGGCCGGAATCGACGCCGGAATGCGCAGCTTGGGCCGTTAAACCCTTGAGCAGCCCGGGCGTGCGGCGCACTCTGGCGACAAACGACCGGAGAAGATCATCATGTGGCATCGTTTGAAAGACATACTGACACATCACAAACTGGCCGCCACCGCATTTGCGGTTGTGCTGACCATTGCTGGCATCTTTGGCGGCAACGCGGTCTCGCAGATGGTCTATTGGTCTGATCCGGCAAAACTGGATCA
>CAYLMZ010000111.1:183-7677 GCA_964385035.1 uncultured Loktanella sp. | reverse complement strand
GGTGACGAAGGCGGCTTTGCCCCTGCTCTTGGCAGCACACGCGAAGCGCTCGACTTCATCCTGACGTCGATCGAAAAGGCTGGCTACAAGGCGGGTGAAGATATCTATCTCGCCCTCGATTGCGCGTCGACCGAATACTACAAGAACGGCAAGTACGAGATGGCAGGCGAAGGCATTTCGCTGACGTCCGAGGAAAACGCCGACTATCTGGCCAAGCTGGTTGCCGACTATCCGATCATCAGCATCGAGGACGGCATGGCCGAGGACGACTGGGATGGCTGGAAGCTGCTGACCGACAAGATTGGCGACAAGGTGCAGCTGGTGGGCGACGACCTCTTTGTGACCAACCCTGCCCGATTGGCCGACGGTATTGCCAAAGGCTCTGCCAACTCCATGCTGGTCAAGGTCAACCAGATCGGTTCCCTGACAGAGACTCTGCAGGCCGTGGATATGGCCCACCGTGCACAGTTCACTAACGTCATGTCGCATCGCTCTGGCGAGACCGAGGACGCCACAATTGCCGATCTGGCTGTGGCGACAAACTGCGGCCAGATCAAAACAGGCTCCCTGTCCCGTTCTGACCGTCTTGCCAAGTACAATCAGTTGATCCGGATCGAAGAGCTTTTGGGTGAAACTGCGCAATACGCCGGTCGCAGCATCCTGAAAGCATGATCACCGAAGGCATGCATGACATTCCCGCCGGCCATGTTCCGGCGGTGGTGACCTACTTGCAGATGCATGCCCCAGCCATGGCAGGCACGCCGTCCTTTCCAGACGGGGTGACAGCGACCCGAGATCTTCCTGATCCAGACAGCTATCGAGAGCTTTTTCGTGCCGTGGGAACACCGTGGCTTTGGACGTCTCGGTTGTTGCTTGATGACGCCGATCTGAATGCTGTTTTGGCTGATGACGGGACAGAGCTATGGGTCATTCGCAAGAACGACGATCCAATCGGGATCGTTGAGCTGAACTTTTTCCCCTCGGGTGATTGTGAACTTGCTTTCTTTGGGATGGTTCAGCAAGCTACAGGCCAAGGCCTCGGCGGCCCAATGATGGCGCTGGCCCAATCCCGCGCATTTACTCGCGATATCAAGCGCCTGTTCCTGCACACCTGCAATTGGGACGATCCACGCGCCATAGCCTTTTACAAACGGGCTGGATTTCAACCCTATAAGATGGCAGTCGAGGTCTTTCCCGACCCGCGCTTGCGCGGCATCCATACGCCCGAGACCGCCCCTCAGGTCCCCTATTTGCCATGACAGCCGACGAGATTATCGCTCAACTTGACCTCGCCCCGCATCCCGAAGGCGGCTACTACCGCCAGACCTGGGTGGCCGAAAACGAAGGGCGCGCGACAGGCACCTCTATCTATTTCCTGCTGAAAGCCGGACAGGCGAGCCATTGGCACGCGGTTGATGCCGTCGAGATCTGGCATTTCTATTCAGGGGCGCCACTGGTGCTTTCGCTTGCGGCTTCGCTTGCCGGGCCAGCGGTTGATCATAGGCTTGGGCCTGATCTTGCAGATGGCCAATCTCCGCAAATCATCGTGCCCGAAGGGCATTGGCAGATGGCGGCTACGACAGGCGACTGGACGCTTGTTGGATGCACGGTGTCGCCTGGGTTTCAGTTTGCAGGTTTCACCCTTGCCGCACCTGAGGTTGACATCCCGCGCTAGCCTGTCGGGCCGGTTGCGATATCCAAGAACGCGTCTTCTTCTGGCATCTCGCCTGTTTCAAGAATGTGCATCATCTGGGCGTGCAACTGCGCCTCGCGGGGACCAAGGATTTCCTGCACCCGTTTGATATACTCTTCATTTTCCATGACAGGGATCTTCGGATCATAGGCATCTGCAAGCGAAATCATTGACGCGCGATCGACCTGATTGAACGCATCAACCATCATTTGGGCGCGGTCTTTTGGCACATTCAAGGCCTCAAGCGCCGAGCGGCCCATCCGCAGTGAGCTATCGTAATTCTCACGTATAATGTCTCTGCAACCTGCGGCCCAGAGTTCGTAGACATGATGGCGGTCGACAGCGCGGGCGATGATATGCACGTCAGGGGCATTCGCGTGGACGTAGTGGACAAGCTCTGTGATCTTGTCCTTATCGTCAATCGCGGCCACGAACACCTTTGCCTTGGGTAGCCCCGCCGCATGCAAAAGATCAGGACGCGTCGCATCCCCGTAATAGATACGGGCACCAAAACGGCGCATGTTTTCAAGGTGCTGCGCATTATAGTCAATCACTGTCATATTGTAGCCAGCAGCACTCAGGATGCGCCGAACCAGCCCACCAATCCGGCCACCACCCGCAATGATGACCTCACCTTGTTCATCTATCTCGTCGGCCTCTGCATCCTCTGCCTGCGTGTAACGTGGCACGATCACCCGGTCGTAGAAGATGAACAGCGCGGGCGTCAACATCATCGAAATCGCAACAACCAACAGCAACAGGTCGGCCAAAGCCTGAGGCAAGATCGCGTTCGCCACCGAAAACGACAAAAGAACAAAGCCAAACTCACCGGCCTGTGCGAGGCTCAAGGCCAAAAGCCAGCGATCTGCACCCCTGAGGCGAAAGACGACAGCAAGAATGGCCAGAACACCGGCTTTGACACCGATCAACAGCAGCGTCAGGCCAATGATCAACAGCAGGTTTTCAGCAAGAAGCGTGAAATTGATCGCGGCCCCCACCGTCATAAAGAAAAGCCCCAGCAAGAGGCCCTTGAACGGGTCAATGTCCGATTCAAGCTCATGACGGTATTCACTGTTGGCCAGAACAACACCCGCCAGGAACGTCCCCAGCGCAGGCGACAACCCTACCAGTGACATCAACAGGGCGATCCCGATCACCATCATCAAGGCCGTTGCCGTGAAAAGCTCGCGCAGATTTGCCGCGGCGATAAACCGGAAAATCGGACGGGTTAGGTAACTGCCGGCACCGACAACAGCCGCAATGGCCACGATGTTCACAAGTGCTGTTTGCCAGCCATTCAGCCCTGCAACCAGGCTCATGTCACCCCCATGATCCTCGCTTGCATGATGCGCGTCTTCGCTGTGTGCCTCACCATGCGCACCAGTGTGACCCGCATCGGCGCCATGCGCTGCATCGCCCGCAAGATCAAGCAACTCTGGCATCGCCATCAGGGGCATCAAGGCGAGCATGGGGATGACCGCGATATCCTGTGCAAGCAGCACAGAAAAGCTTGATCGTCCCCCGTCACTTTGCATCAAGCCTTTTTCATTCAGTGTTTGCAGGACAATAGCGGTTGAACTTAACGCGGCGATCAAGCCAATCGCTAAGGCCACCGTCCAACCAAGCCCGAACACCATGCCCAAACCCATCACCGCAAGTGCGGTCAGCCCCACTTGTCCGCCGCCGAGCCCCAGCAACTGTCCGCGCATGTCCCAGAGCCTGCGCGGCTCAAGCTCTAGCCCCACAAGAAACAGCATCATCACGACACCAAATTCTGCAAAGTGCTGGATCGAGATCACGTCAACGTTCAACAACGCGAGGAGTGGACTGATCACAATCCCTGCAATCAGATACCCTAAGACGGAACCCAGCCCCAAGCGGGTTGCAATCGGGACCGCGATGACACCAGCAATCAAGAAGACAAATGCAAGCAGAAGAAAATCGGTCATGGCTGTTCCCTTTGGTTCTTGCCACCTTGCCGGAAGTTGACGGAAAAACAAGCACTTCGGCTGGTTCTGCCAAAATGCAGCTCCGGTCTCAGAGGTGCGGCGGCCTTCATGATCCTAAAATGGACACAATCGCGACCAACTTTTTTCAGGAAGATGTTTCCTTATGGTTGCGAGTGATGGCCGTTGATAAGTCCAAGTGTCCAAGTGTTCGCCGAGCTCGCAGCTTTATGTGGCCGATCAATTCGCGGCCTGACACGATATTGGACAGACGATGATCAAAACAAAACTTACAGCCGTGGCACTCGCGGCATTGCTGGCAACAGCTTCGCATCCTACCCTCACCTTCGCTCAGGAAACCGGATCAGCGACAGAAGAAACCAACGCACAACAGCGGATCAACTTCTCAGGCAAGCTTAGAATGCTGTCGCAACGCATTCCTTCAGCGGCATGCCATCTGACCCAAGGCACTGATCCCGAGATTGCACAGCCTTTGCTTGGCGCTTCTGTTGCAGAGTTCGATCAGATCCTAACCGCCTTGGAATTCGGCAACGATGAGACCCTGAACATCATGGCGCCGGAAACACGCCGAAAAACGCTTGAGCGGATTGCAGAACTCAGGACCCGATGGGAACCACTCAAAGCCGCAGCAACCGCAATTGCGGATGGCACTGCAACCGATGCCGACATCCGTTTTGCCTTGAACGAAAACCTGCCGGTCCTCGCAGCTGCACAGCTTTTGGTTGAAGAATTGGTCAAGCAGTATTCAAACCCGGCAGCCACGACACGCGCCATGCTGTTCCTCGTCGATATTTCAGGGCGACAGCGCATGCTGACCCAGAAGATGTCGAAAGAAAGCTGCATGCTGGGAACCGAGTTCGAGACCGAAAGCACACTGACCGATCTTGAAGGGACCATCAGCATCTTCGAGGCTTCCTTGGAAGCCTTGCGCTTTGGCATGCCGATGGTCGGGGTCAACCCGCCGCCCAACGATGAGATCGCAGAAGGCCTCGCAGGCGTCTTGCAGGATTGGCAAACTGTGACCCCTTACCTTGATCAAGTGCGCGCGGGCGAAGACCTTGATCAAGATGAAGACATGATGAAGTTTCAGGGGCTCAATACGACCATGGCCAATATGAACCGGGTCGTTGGCATGTATGCAGAGGCCGCTGGCAGCTAAGCCCCGCAAAAAACCACAAAAAAAGAGGGGCCTAGGCCCCTCTATTAGTTTTGCTGATCAGGCTCACTCTATATTACCGCTCGGATTTTTTGCCTGCGGCCCGATCCGCACCAAGGGCGAGCGCACCCGCCCCGGAACTTGTTCTGCTAAACTCTTAGTTTACGCATCGCCACTTTGATGACTGGCTCTGTCACGCCAAAATATCGAGACAGTTTCTTTGGGTCTGAGCCAACCAAACCGACCGCAGCCGCCAATTGGCCTGCACCAAAAAGGAGTGCCTCGGCAAACTCGTTTGCTTCACGTTCTTCCGTCTTGTTCACATAGAACGCTTGCCCAGACAAATCGAAGAAAGTGTCGTCAAAACTTTCTTCGATCTTGGAGCGGTGACGAAAGAAGTGTCCGAGTTCATGCAAAACGGCAAAACGCTTTGCCATTACAGACAGCTTTGAATTGATGATGATCGCAAAACCACTATCGGAAAATGGGTCGGTCGTAAGTCGTCCGTTTTGGCCACGGGGCAACTCCTGTTCGTAAATATACAAGCCGAGAGACTCCGCCAATGCCTTCACCGATCTCGCCCGACCTTGGACCCTAGGGTTCAGGGTGAAGTTCCTGACTTGGTGGCGCACGTCTCCATCTCGCGGGAGACAGGCCATGACTTGCCTAACGTCGAAAGGAAGGTACTCCCTTAACTGCATCCACTGGTCCCCCCGCATGTGTTGCACTTCATGCAGGTGCCGTTGCGCACCAGCGTGTAGTTGCCGCATTCACCGCAGGGATCGCCCTCGTAGCCTTGCATCTTGGCCTTATCACGGGCCGAGATCGTGGCTGTCCCCGTCGCAACAACGCTTTCGCTTGTTGTTTCGGTCACGACGGTTTCGACCACTGCGGTCTCTGTGGCAGGTGCCATTGGCGCAGGCTGCAAAGCGACCAGATCTTGTGGCATCCGCTTGCGCAGGTAACCAGTCGACGAGATCTGCTTGAGCACTTCGAGCGAGCGTGATGCTGCGTTCTCTGTCGGGGCCTGAACGTTGGACACGCCCTCTTCCTCGCCACGACCGATGTCGTCGAATGTGGCACCCTCAGGCTTCACATGCGCCAGATCGGTGCGGTCAAGGTAGCTGACAGCCAACTCGCGGAAGATGTAGTCAAGGATCGACGTTGCATTCTTGATGCTATCGTTGCCCTGCACCATGCCTGCTGGCTCGAACTTGGTGAATGTGAAGGCATCCACAAATTCCTCAAGCGGCACACCGTACTGAAGGCCAACCGAGACCGCGATGGCAAAGTTGTTCATCATCGCACGGAAGCCCGCGCCCTCTTTGTGCATATCGATGAAGATTTCACCCAAAGAGCCGTCTTCGTATTCGCCGGTCCGCAGATAGACCTTGTGGCCGCCGACGATGGCTTTCTGTGTGTAACCCTTGCGACGCTGAGGCATCTTCTCGCGCTCGCGGTTGCGCACTTCCTGAACGATGATCTTTTCAACGATCTTTTCGGCCAGAACGGCGGCCTTTTCGTTTGTCGAGCCGCTTTCGAGTGTTTCGAGCGCCTCGTCATCATCCTCGACCAGTGCAGCGGCCAGCGGCTGCGACAGTTTGGACCCGTCACGGTAAAGCGCATTCGCCTTCACACCCAGCGACCATGACAACTCATAGGCCTTCTGGCAGTCCTCGATCGTCGCATCGTTCGGCATGTTGATCGTCTTGGAGATCGCACCAGAGATGAACGACTGGGCTGCGGCCATCATGTGGATATGGCTGTCAACGCTCAGATAACGCTTACCTTTTTTACCGCATGGATTAGCGCAGTCGAACACATTGTAGTGCTCTTCTTTCAGGTGCGGCGCACCTTCCAACGTCATTGTCCCGCAGACGTGATCGTTGGCGGCGTCAATGTCCTGCTTGGAGTAACCGAGGTGACGCAGCAGATCGAAGGTTGGGTCGTTCAGCTTTTCAGCTGGAATGCCAAGCGTCTTGGTGCAGAACTCCTCACCCAGTGTCCACTGGTTGAAGACAAAGCGGATGTCGAAGGCCGAGGCGAGCGCCGCTTCGATCTTGTCCAATTCAGCTTGTCCAAAGCCATGACCAATCAGCGAGGTATGGTTAATCGCAGGCGCCTGCCCGATGGAACCGTGGCCGACAGCATAGGCGATGATCTCTTCAATCTCGGCAGAACCATAACCCAGCACCTCAAGTGCGGCTGGCACAGACTGGTTGATGATCTTAAAGTAACCGCCACCAGCGAGCTTTTTGAACTTCACGAGTGCAAAGTCAGGCTCGATCCCTGTTGTGTCACAGTCCATGACCAGACCGATGGTGCCGGTTGGCGCGATCACCGAGACCTGCGCGTTACGATAGCCGTGCTTCTTGCCCAGTTTTAGCGCCTCGTCCCAGCTTTCAACCGCAATGTCGACCAAGCGGGCATCAGGGCAATTGGCGTGATCCAGCGGCACAGGCTTCACCGCCAGTTTTTCATAACCATCTGTCTTGCCTAAAGCCGCCTGACGGTGGTTCTTGATGACGCGCAGCATATGCTTGGCGTTTTTCTTGTAGCCCGGGAATGGGCCCAACTCGCCCGCCATTTCAGCCGACGTGGCATAGGATACACCTGACATAATCGCGGTCAGGGCAGCACACATCGCCCGGCCCTCGTCGCTTTCATAGCCGTATCCC
>CAYLMZ010000111.1:0-173 GCA_964385035.1 uncultured Loktanella sp. | reverse complement strand
CATCAAGAGACCACCAATGTTGGCGTAACCCAGACCCAGCGTACGGAAGTCGTAAGACCGCTGCGCGATCTCTTTGGATGGGAACTGCGCCATCATGACCGAAATTTCGAGGGTCACAGTCCACAGACGCGTGGCGTGCATATAGTCTTCGACCTGAAACTGCCCGTCTTTGT
>CAYLMZ010000110.1:0-7756 GCA_964385035.1 uncultured Loktanella sp. | reverse complement strand
TCGAGGCCGCGTAGAGGATGATGCCGATTGTGGCCAACCAGAAGTGCCAGTTGATCGCGGACATGGAATACATCTGCGCACGACCCCAGAGCTTTGGTGTCAGGAAGTAGAGTGCGGCGAATGTAATCATACCGTTCCAACCCAGCGCACCAGAGTGCACGTGACCAATGGTCCAGTCGGTGTAGTGTGACAGGCTGTTGACGGCCTTGATGGACATCATTGGGCCTTCGAATGTGGACATGCCGTAGAAAGCAAGGCTGATCACCATCATACGGATGATCGGATCAGTCCGCAGCTTGTCCCATGCGCCTTGCAGCGTCATCAGACCGTTGATCATACCACCCCAGCTTGGCATCCACAGGATGATCGAAAAGACCATACCCAAGGTCGACGCCCAGTCAGGCAGCGCTGTGTAGTGCAAGTGGTGAGGACCCGCCCAGATATACAGGAAGATCAGCGCCCAGAAGTGGATGATCGACAGCTTGTACGAGAATACCGGACGACCGGCCTGCTTTGGCACGAAGTAATACATCATGCCCAAGAAGCCTGCTGTCAGGAAGAAGCCCACCGCGTTGTGGCCATACCACCACTGGACCATCGCATCCTGCACACCGCTGAAGACCTGAACAGACTTGCTGCCCCAGATGCTTACGGGGATCGAGATGTTGTTGACCAAATGCAGCATCGCTACCGTGACGATGAAGCTCAGAAGGAACCAGTTAGCAACATAGATGTGCTTTTCGGTCCGCTTGAAGATTGTTCCAAGGAACACGGCGAGGAACGCCACCCAAACAACTGTCAGCCAGATATCGACGTACCATTCAGGCTCGGCATATTCCTTACCTTGTGTCGCACCGAGCAGATAGCCAGTGGCGGCCAGGATAATGAACAGGTTGTAGCCCCAGAAGACGAACCAGGCGAGGTTGCCGCCCCATAGGCGCGCGCCGCATGTGCGCTGCACGATATAGAACGTGGACATGATCAGCGCGTTGCCGCCAAACGCAAAAATCACCGCACTTGTGTGCAGTGGGCGCAGACGACCGAAATTGCCGAACGGTTCGAGTGGCTGGAAATTCAAGGCCGGAAAGGCCAATTGGAAGGCGATAACCACCCCCACCAGAAATCCAACAACGCCCCAGAACCCTGTCGCAATCACACCGGCGCGGATGACGTCATCCATATAGCCCTCTGGTGTGGCGTAAACAGGCTTATCCATGCTGCGCAGAACGCGCACAAACATGAATGCTGAGACGGCCATGATGATGATGGCGTGTACGATATACGCAAGATCACGCCCCCAGTTCGCTGCAACCGCGGCAAAGAGCGTTATCAGCCCCAGCACGATCAGCTTCACATAGTTCCCCATAAGAGATCCCCTTCTTTCGCCGGATCACCAAACGGGTCCGACAGCTACTTGGTGATGATGCTTATGGAATCGTGGGCCGCTCACTTCCTTGATCTGGGTCAACGGCGGACTTGACATGGATCAAGACGCGCTTCGGAAGGGCCTGTCATAGTCTGAATCAGAGGAGCGGTTTTGCGCGAACAATCGCCCCCCAAACGGACCGATCTGGGGAAAACCGACGATGACGTACAAGATCATTGCGACGATACTGACCGACACTGATCAATCGACCGAAGGGCTCGATGCCGCGATCGCCTTGGCTGATCGCATGGGGGCGCACCTTGACATCTATGTCGTGACCGTAAGCCACACAGAAACAAACAACTACTATATCGGGGCAGAGGCCCTGATGATTGCCGAGCAGACCCGCGACGCCATGGAGCAACGCGACAAGATCGAAATTTGGTTGCAAGACCGGATGCACGGCGAGTTCAAACGCTGGGCAAGCCATACAGCCACAGTTCAGGGGCCCGCTTTGACGGGGTTTCTTGCACGCAAACTGCGGTTTTCCGATTTGGTCGTCCTCCCCCGACCCTATCAGAACAACCCTGAAGCCGAAGCGCTGGTCGAAGCTTGCCTGTTTGCTGCCGAGCGTCCGGTCTTGATGATTCCCAAAGGATGCAAAGCCCCCGACCTTGGTGGGCACGTCCTATTGGGCTGGAATGACGGTGCAGAAGCACTTGCCGCAGCACGCGCTGCCCTGCCGTTGCTGCGCGAGGCTGATGTGGCAGATATTTGCATTATTGATCCACCGACCCACGGCGCAGAACGCTCTGATCCGGGCGGTTCTATGGCGCAATACCTCTTGCGGCACGGTACACGGGCAGAGGTGGCGGTTCTGTCAAAAACCGACAAACCTGTCTGCGAGACACTGTTGCAGCGGGCCAAGACCGTCGGCGCCCAAATGATCATCAGTGGGGCTTATGGGCATTCACGCCTGCGCGAAGCTGTCTTCGGTGGCGCGACCCGCAACCTTTTGGAGCGGGCAGATCTACCGATCCTGATGTCACGCTAAGTCAGCAGATCAATTGACATAAGAGCGCAGGCGGTTATGGCCTGCCCCATGCAATCAACACACTCACAGATCACGGCCGCCACCATCTGGGCAGAGATGCGCGCGCTGACCACTTTGGGCTTTCCGATTGTGATCTCGCTCGCGGCCGCGACCCTGATCGGCGTGGTCGACACAATCATGATTGCCCCCTTGGGCACGCTGTCGCTTGCGGCAGCCTCGATCACGACTTTTGTTCTGATCATTTTCTATTCAGGGCTTTACGGCTTCGTATCGGCAATCGGCGTCCGCATGGCAGAGGCGCGCGGCAAAGGTGACGCCGATGATTTAACGATAGCGACCAAAACCGGCCTTTGGATCGCTGTCGTCACGGGCAGTCTTGGGGCGTTGCTGATGTTGGCGCTGCGTCCGGCCCTGCCCTATCTTGGGCAACCACCCGAAGTTGTTGCACTGATCAGCGGCTACTGGACCGCGATGAGCCTGCTTTTGATCCCATTTACGGTCTTTTATGCACTCAAGGGGCTATTTGATGCCATTGACGCCCCGTGGATCGGGGTGATCCTCGCTTTTGTAGCTGTTGCGCTGAATATCCCTGCAAACTGGATTTTGATCCATGGCATCGGAGATTGGCGGGGGCTTGGCCTTCTTGGTGCAGGACTTGCAAGCCTGTTTTCGCAAAGCGCATCGCTGGTGCTGGCCTGGGTCATCTGGAGGCGTGCAAAGCTCACGGCAGATGCGCGCCGGACTGTCGGAATCACCTCATCAGAAAGGCGTGTTCAGTTCCGCGAAGGGGCCACAATCGCAGCAGGCTATATTGGTGAGGGCGGCGCTTACGCATTTGCTGGCCTGATGATGGGCTGGTTCAGCGCTGTTGCACTCGCGGCCAACCAAATCGTGAACGCGGTTGGCGGTGTCCTTTATATGGTGCCACTTGGTGTTTCGATTGCTGTCTCAATCCGGATCGGACAAGCGATAGGAGCGGCAGATCGCACAAGGTTGCGTCTGATCGGGTTCGCTGCACTGAGCGTGATCATCGTCTGGATGGCATTGGTTATGGGTGGGTTGATCTTGGGGAGCGGATATCTTGCCGATTGGCTATCGGATGATCCGTCCGTTGTGGCCTTGGCAACCAGCATGTTCATCGTAATCGCGGCCATGCAAATCGTGGATGGTGTGCAGGGAACGATGCTCGGCGCTGCGCGTGGGATGACGGACAACCTTGTGCCTGTCGTGATTACAATGATCTGCTACTGGATCGTGGCGCTACCGGTTGGATACGTTCTGGGTTTCACCCTTGGTTGGGGCCCCAACGGGATTTGGATCGGGTATGGGCTTGGCCTTGCCTGCGCAGCCATCGCGGTGACGCTGCGCTTCTTCAAAATGGCGAAGGTCTAGAAGTCTTCGCCCGTCTCGGCCTTCAGATCGGCAAGATCGGGGACACGAATATCGCGCCGGTCGTCAAATGCGATCAAGCCATCCTTTTTCAAAGCCGACATCTGACGGCTGACCGTCTCAATGGTCAGACCCAGATAGTTCGCCATCGTCTCGCGCGTGATAGGCAAGGTAAAGGTCGTCTCGGCCGTTTCACCCGGCTTAAGCGAGGCCATACGCACAGCAATCATGTGCAAGAGAGATGCGATCTTTTCCCGCGCTGTCTTACGACCCAGAACCAGCATCCATTCGCGTGCGGCATCCAACTCGTCCAAGGTCATTTCCAACAGACGCTGACCGACATGGGGCGTATCCTCAATCATACGCTCAAACGGCTTTCGGCGGAAGCAGCACAGCATCACGTCAGTTTCGGCGACAACGTCACAGTCAATCGTATCGCGATGGGGGCGACCCATAAAATCACCCGGCAACAAAAGACCCACCATCTGGATACGGCCATCAGGCATGGTGCGTGTCAAACTGCTCACACCAGAGACAACGGAGCCCACAAACTCAAGCGGGTCACCACCAAAGAAAATCGTCTGCCCGGCGGCATAGGATCGGTAGTATTTGATCTGCTCAAGCTCGGTCAATTCATCGGGGTCACACTTGGAGCACACCGCATTATACCGGATTGGACAATCCTGGCAGGATCGCATTTTGGGGACTGATAGCGTCATGGAACTCCCCGACATTGGCTACCCCTAATTATGCACACAAGCGCATACGATAGCCACTTTAATCGCTCTCTTTTTAAGCAAAGCTGAAATTCAGCCGCCAACCATCTATGAGCAAAGATTTATTTATTTGAATCAAAGGGATGACTGAAAGAATGCGTCAGGCGCCAGTTAAGTGTATGAAAAATATACGGCTTTTTTGCCGCGCCGAAACGACGCAGGCGACAGCAATCGCGAATACTCTAACGACCTACGATCTCTGCCAGTTCTGCTGCCGCATCGCGCAGTGGCTCCAGATATTCGACCAGATCCGGCAAGTGACGGCGTTGTTCGGGCGCATGGATCGAAAGGGTCGACAGCAGGCGCCCCCGATTATCAAGAATGGGCACCGCGATCGCGGTCATCCCCTCCATGAATTCTTCGTTGTCTGTGGAGTATCCACGCTCTCTGATCATGTCCAATTCCACCTTCAGTTTTGCCCCATCGGTGATGGTATGGGCCGTCAGCGGGTCAAACTGATGGTTCTTCATAAAGCGCTCAAGATAGTCGGGACGCAATGTCGATAGATACATCTTGCCACTGGCGGTGCAGTGGAAAGGGACCTGTGTGCCTACAGGCAACTGAATACGCAGCGGCCAGTGCGTCTCGACACGGTCGAGGTAGAACATCCCCTCACGTTCGGGAATAGCAAGGTTACAGGTCTCACCAACACGCAAAGCCAGAGCTTTCAGAATCGCCACACGAACCGTCCGGACGCGTTCAGATGACAGCGTGTTAATCGCTAGCAAACGCATCCGGCGTCCGGGGCTGTAAGACCGTCCGTCAATGTCGCGTTGCAGGAACCCCTCGGCCTCCGCAGTGGCAAAAAGCCGGTGAATGGTTGGTTTGGGGAGGCCCAACACCTCATTCACCGCTGAAGGGGTGACAGGGACCCCGACCTTCGCGACTTCTTCCAGCAGCATCAAAAGCCGCAAGTTCGTCGGAATCTGGCCGGAGCCCTCTTTTTCGTCGTCAGCCATCGCCGTCCGTTATCTTGCTGGTAGCAAGGCCAAGGCTGTGGCCGGAACCAGTGCTACAAAAATCCACACCGTGATCAAGGCGATCAGGTAAGGCACGATGTAGCGCAAGAGCCGGAAGTATGGAACGCCCGTCACACCGGAAGCCACATAAAGGTTCAAACCATAGGGCGGCGTGATGAAGCCAATCGATGCACCAACCAGGAAGATCACCGCAAAGTGGATCGGATCAACGCCGGCCGAGACAGCAATGGGCGCAAGGATCGGTGCCAGAATAATGGTGACCGGCAGACTTTCCAGGATCATCCCCGAGAAGAAGACGATGATCATCGCCGTAAACAGGACCGCATAGTAGCCACCCATCGAGGTCACGAAGTCCCCGATGACCTGCTGCGCACCCAAGAGCGACAAGATTTGCTGCATCACAACCGAGATCGCGATCAGTGGCGCAAGGATGCCAGAGATCTGGGCAGAACGGACAACAATCGACGGAATCTCCGTGACCTTAAAGCCTTCAACCACAAACATCTCAGACCAGCCCTTTTGCTCAACTGGGGTCTCTGCATCATTCTTCATGATCTTGTTCAGAGGGTAGCTGATCAGACCTGCGATGATACAGAAGCCCACGGTCACACCAGCCGCCTCAGTGGGTGAGAACTTACCGGTGTAGATACCCCACAGCACCAGACCGATGGCAAAGAAACCAAGCCATGCACCGAACGCCGTTTTCAGAACGCGGTTCAGCTGGAGTGGGATCAGGTAGCCCCAACCGTTGATGCGGCAGATGATCCAGCAGGCAAACTGCATACCAAAGACCATCAACGCCCCCGGCAGAATGCCGGAAATAAACAGGTCAGAGATCGGCAGGTTCATCAAGAAGCCGTAGACGATAAAGATAATCGACGGCGGGATGATAATCCCAACGGTACCACCCGCAGCAGCCGTCGCAGCAGAGAAGCGCTCGTCGTAGCCACCCTTCGTCATCTCTGGATGCAACATCGAGCCGATAGTGGCCGTGGTGGCCGAGTTCGATCCTGAGATCGCAGCGAAAAGACCACAGGCGCCAATTGCTGCCATCGCCAGACCGCCGCGCAGCCAGCCAAGACAGGAGTACGCAAAGTCAGACAGGCGCCGCGCGATGCCTGAACGGTTGATCAAGTCACCCGTCAGGATAAAGAGCGGCATCGCCAGCAGGGCAAAGCCCTTGTTAAAGACGTTGAGCAGTTCCGATCCCATATTGTCGAGCGTCAGGCCCAACACGAAAGAACACCCAATGACCCAATAGGCGATGACCAGCAAAACCGGCACGCCCATCATGAAAAAGAACGTCACCCCAAGCGAGATGAGTGTGACCCAGGTTCCGGTATCCATCAGACATCTCCCCCGATAACGGCCTGCTGAATCAGCGGCTCATTGTTGCGGTAGCGCCGGATATCATCCGACAGGTTTTCCAACACGCGGGCTGCCAACAAGATAAAGGCCACCGGGATCGTCGCGATGAACCACCACTGCATGGTGTTGTCGGTGCCAAGAACGATCTGAAAGTTCGCGGCAGAGTTTGCCGTCAGGCGCAAGGTTGTCGTGACAACGATGATCGCCAGACCCATCCACAAGATGGCATCAAGCGTCAGGCAGAACATTTGCCCCACTCGCGGCATGCGGCTGCGGAATTCGCTAAAGCTCAGGTGGGTGCGCAGCCGGACATTATAGGCGGCCCCAAACCAAGCCATAATCATGAACAGGAATGGCGGGATCGTCGTGGACCACGGTTGCTGATCGCTAAAGATAAAGCGGTCAATCACGCCCATAAAGATGATGTAGGCGATGGCCAGATAGCTCCAGACCATGATGGTCTTTTCCAGATGCTTATCAATCAAGGGCACTTTCTTGTAGATGAACATCACGATCAAACCGCCAAAAACGGTGACAAAAGTACCAAAGAGCCATGCGCCCTCGGTGCGCAGCGCGGTGCGGATCATGAATGAATCCTGCCCGGCTAATGCGCCAAAAATATCGATGAATTCGCTGAACATAGATATGGCCTCCCCAGTCCATACCGGCCGGGTTGACCCGGCTCATTTGACAAAAAAGCCAGCCCAGTGATCCGGGCTGGCTCCTTTAAGCTTATGCGCGTTTTAGGCTTTCCACCAACGGCGTGGCTCAACATTTTCTGCGAGTGTGTGCGGGTTGGTACGCACTTCGTCGTAGATTTCCT
>CAYLMZ010000109.1:3781-7876 GCA_964385035.1 uncultured Loktanella sp. | reverse complement strand
GACTATGAACATCGGCACCTTCGCCTTTATCCTGTCGATGGAGCGGGATGGCCGCCCAGTCACCGACATCAACGCGCTGCGCATGTATTCCAAGCGCGAGCCGCTGCGGGCACTTGCGATGCTGGTCCTGCTCTTCAGCCTTGCTGGTGTGCCGCCGATGGTCGGCTTCTTTGGTAAGCTCTACGTGCTGCGCGCGGCCTACGACGGCGGTCTGGCGTGGCTGGCTGTGGCCGGTGTGATCGCCTCTGTGATTGGTGCGTTCTACTACCTCCGCATCGTCTACTTCATGTACTTTGGGGAAGAGGGCGAGCAGCTGGACACCAACCGCAACCCCGTCCTGTGGGGCATGCTGATGGTCTCGGCAGGTGTCATGGTCGTCGGTGTGGTCAACCTCTTCGGGGTTGAACCTATCGCAGCGGCAGCGGCGGCAACGCTTGTCAACTAAGGGCACGCCGCCGCACGATCACGGGCCGTGGCCAGAAGGCTACGCCCGCGTCGTGCTTGACACTGTCGATAGCACAATGACAGAGGCGACACGGCGTGCGCCCACCATCGAACGCCCAACTTGGATCATGGCCAAGACCCAAGTGGCGGGACGCGGTCGGCGTGGCCGCGCGTGGGTGGCCCCGCCGGGCAATCTGAACGCCACACTGATCTTCCGCCCAGAAGCGACAGCGGCAGAGGCCGCCAAGCGGTCTTTCCTTGCGGCCAATGCGCTCTTTCAGGCGCTTTCAATCTATGTGAAGCCGGAAAGGCTCAGCCTCAAATGGCCCAATGATGTGCTGCTCTCTGGCGGCAAAGTTGCAGGTATCCTGTTGGAAACCAGCGGCAGTGGGCCATTTGTCGATTGGCTGTCCATCGGGATCGGTGTGAACCTCAAACACACACCAGACGGGGTGACTGACGCAGCCTTTGCGCCGACAAGCGTTTTTGAGGAAACAGAGATCGATATCAATCCACTGGATTTCCTTGCGACCCTCGCAGATGCCTATGCCACGCAAGAGGCGAAACTCCTGCGGCTCGGCTTTGACCGCATTCGCGACGACTGGCTGGCCAATGCCGCCCGTCTGGGCGAGGTCATCACCGCGCGCACAGGCCGTGAAGAGATCACCGGTATTTTTGACAGCATCGACCGCGAGGGCAATCTTGTCCTGATCACAGGCACCGGCCCGCGCGCGATCCCGGCGGCGGACGTCTATTTCTAATCAAAAAGGGGAGAGGCCCCATGCTTCTGGCCATCGACTGCGGTAACACGAATACGGTGTTCTCGATCTGGGACGGAGAAGACTTCATCGCCACATGGCGCACCAGCACCGAATGGCAGCGCACGGCAGATCAATACTATGTCTGGCTGTCGACTTTGATGCGGTTTCAGCAAATCGACGTGGTGATCAAAGAGGTGATCATCAGCTCAACCGTGCCGCGCGTGGTTTTCAATCTGCGGGTCTTTGCTGATCGTTACTACAATGTGCGCCCCTTGGTCGTGGGTAAGCCCGAGTGTCTGTTGCCGGCACAGCCACGCGTGGACGCAGGCACACAAGTGGGGCCTGACCGTCTGGTCAACACAGCAGGGGCCTTTGACCGCCATGGCGGCGACCTGATCGTGGTAGACTTCGGCACGGCTACGACCTTTGACGTGGTAGCCAGTGACGGGGCCTATGTGGGCGGGGTAATCTCGCCGGGGGTGAACCTCTCGCTTGAGGCGCTACACAACGCGGCGGCGGCCCTCCCGCATGTCGATATCACCAAGCCACAACAGGTGATCGGGACCAATACGGTGGCCTGCATGCAATCAGGCGTCTTTTGGGGTTACATCGGGCTGGTGCGTGAGATATGCGCGCGCATCAAGGCCGAGCGTGGTGTGCCGATGAAAGTGATCTCGACAGGTGGGCTCGCGCCGCTATTTCAGCAAGCAGAGCAGCTTTTCGATGCTTTCGAAGACGACCTGACCATGCACGGGCTGACCGTGATCCATAAGTTCAACAAGGAATCCGCATGAGCGACCGCCTGATCTATCTTCCCCTTGGGGGTGCCGGTGAAATCGGCATGAATGCCTATGTCTATGGCTACGGCAAACCGGGGAAAGAACGTCTGATCGTCGTGGACCTTGGCGTGACCTTTCCGGACATGGACGGCACACCGGGGGTCGATCTGATCCTGCCTGACATCGCGTGGCTTGAAGCGCGCAAGGCCGATATCGAAGGCATCTTTATAACGCATGCCCATGAAGACCACGTCGGCGCGATTGGGCATTATTGGGAACGCCTCGGCGCACCTGTCTATGCCCGTCGCTTTACCGCGAATATCGCGCGGCGCAAACTGACTGAACACGGGGCACCTGAAAGCGTCGTCAAAGTGGTGGAACCTTATCCGCATATGATCACCTGTGGGCCGCTGACGGTGTCTTACCTGCCCATCAGCCATTCGATCCCGGAAAGTGCCGGCCTTTTGATCGACACGCCTGAAGGGCGCGTCCTGCACTCTGGCGACTTCAAGATCGACGAGACGCCTGTGGTGGGCGATCCGTGGAATGAACTGTTGTGGGAAGAAGTTTCCAAAGACGGGGTCAAAGCTCTGATCTGCGACAGCACGAATGTTTTCAGCACGGCACCGGGCCGGTCAGAGGCATCTATCGCCGATGAAGTGCGTGATTTGATGAAGAGCGCAGAAGGCATGGTCGTGGCGACCACCTTTGCCAGCAATATCGCGCGTTTGAAAACACTTGCTATCGCCGCGAAAGAGGCGGACCGCTCTGTTGTGTTGCTGGGCCGTGCGATGCGCCGGATGGTTGATGCCGCCACCGAAGAGGGGATCCTGACAGGCTTCCCCGCAACTGTATCGCCCGAGGATGCAAACAACATCCCGCGCGAAAACCTGATGTTGCTGGTCACGGGCAGCCAAGGCGAACGCCGCGCGGCCTCGGCCCAATTGGCGCAAGGCAACTACCGCGGCATCAGCCTGAAAGAAGGGGATACGTTCCTTTTCTCCTCCAAGACCATTCCCGGCAACGAACGCGGCGTGATCCGCATCATGAACCAGTTGTCCGAACTGGGCGTGGATGTCGTTGATGATGCAGGTGGCAAATACCATGTCTCAGGCCACGCCAACCGGCCTGACCTGCAACGCCTGCACCAGATCGTCAAACCCCAAACCCTGATCCCGATGCACGGCGAACATCGACACCTGCGTGAACACGTCAAGCTGGGCAACGAGAGCGGTATGACAGGGATTGTCGCTGTTAACGGCATGATGATTGATCTTTCGGGCAATGCGCCCACAGTGGCCGAATACATCGACACGGGCCGTACCTATCTGGATGGCTCCGTGCAGGTCGGTGCACTGGACGGAATTGTGCGCAACCGGATTCGCATGGCGCTGAACGGCCAGATGGTTGTGACGCTGATCATCGACGAAAATGACGAACCGCTGGGCGATCCATGGGTCGAGATCAACGGCTTGCCAGAGGTCGGCAGCTCAAACGCGCCGCTGGTAGACCTGGTCGAAGAGGACCTGAGCCAATTCCTCAACCGCGCGAATGCCAAGACACTGCGTGATGACGACAAGTTGGAAAAAGAGCTCAAGACGATTGCACGCCGCACGGCGCAAAGCGAGATCGGCAAAAAGCCCGAGGTGATGGTCGTGGTGAGCAGACTGGGGTAGTCGAAACAAAACTTGATCACGCAAGCGTGATCACGCTAACCTTCGCAGGAACGCCCTAGTGGCCAATTCAAGGAGTAAGCTTTTGTTTCATTTCAAATCTTTCGTTGCAGCAGGCGCAACAGCTTTGGCGCTTTCGGCTTGTGTCGATACATCCACAGCCACAACGGTCAGCAGCGCGGCTCTGAACCGCAATGTCGTCATTTCTAACGCGACCGGCCAAACCATTTGGCGCTTTTATGGCTCGCGGGTATCCACGTCTTCATGGGAAGAGGACATTCTGGGTTCTCGTGTTCTATCGAATGGTTCGTCCATTAACATCAACTTTGACGATGGAACCGGAGCGTGCAACTTTGATATGAAAGCAGAATTCCGCGACGGATCGAGTGTCGTCAAACCAAACGTTAACGTCTGCGCGGTCAGCCAGGTGACTTTCCG
>CAYLMZ010000109.1:0-3681 GCA_964385035.1 uncultured Loktanella sp. | reverse complement strand
CCGACCGCCGCGCTCGCGTTTTGGTTTGTCCGATTGCGCCTGCGGGGCAGGTTGCTCTGACTTTGGGGCCTCGGTCGCTGGTGTGTCCTTTGGGCTCGCCTCTGGTGCTGGATCGGCGGGCTTGGCGTCATCATCTTTCTTGCGACGATTGCGGGTCCGCTTCGGCTTGTCCTCGGGTTTCGGGGCATCATCCTGCGCAGGTGCACCCTTCATGGGGTTGTCCATGCGCGGGATGGTTTCCTTGACCAGCGCTTCGACACCATCGAGGTATTTGTCGTCGCGCGGAATGGCGATCATGATCGCGGTGCCTGTCCGACCCGCACGGCCCGTCCGGCCGATCCGGTGCACATAGTCTTCGGCATGGCTGGGCACGTCGAAATTGAACACATGGCTCACGTTCGGAATATCCAGACCACGGGCAGCAACGTCTGAGGCGACAAGGAACCGCAATTCCCCGTCACGGAATTGATCAAGGGTGCGGGTCCGGTGGCTCTGGTCTAGATCGCCATGGATCGGGGCCGCCTGATACCCGTATTTGTTCAGTGATTTCGCCACGATATCTACATCCGCCTTGCGGTTGCAGAAAATGATGGCGTTGGTGCAGTCAGCACCCTCTGCGTCAATCAAGGCGCGCAGCAAGGCGCGTTTCTCTGAAGGTTCCTTGCGCTTTTCAGACCCTTTGAAGACTACAACACCCTGTTTGATGTTGACGTTGGTCGTGGCCGCACGGGCCACTTCGATCTTGGCGGGGTTTGAGAGGAACGTGTTGGTGATCCGCTCGATCTCGGGGGCCATCGTGGCGCTGAAAAACAGGGTCTGGCGGGTGAAGGGCGTGCGTTTGAAAATCTCTTCGATATCGGGAATGAACCCCATATCCAGCATCCGGTCTGCCTCATCCACGACCATGACTTTCACATCTGTCAGGATCAGCTTGCCGCGCTCCAGGTGATCAAGCAACCGGCCGGGGGTTGCGATCAGCACATCAACGCCTTTGTCGATGATTTTGTCCTGATCCTTAAAGCTGGTGCCACCGATCAGCAAAGCACGGCTCAGCTTGGTGTATTTGGCATAAGCATCAAAGTTTTCGGCAACCTGTGCGGCCAATTCCCGCGTGGGTGCCAGCACCAATGAGCGTGGCATACGGGCGCGGGCGCGACCGCGGCCCAAAAGGGTGATCATCGGCAGGGTAAAGCTGGCGGTCTTGCCGGTCCCGGTCTGGGCAATCCCCAGCACATCGCGGCCTTCAAGGGCAGGGGGGATAGCGCCAGCCTGAATGGGAGTTGGGGTTTCGTAGCCGGTTTCGGCGACTGCTTTGAGAACCTTGGGGGCAAGGTTCAGATCAGAGAACTTTGTCATATACGTCCTATGTATGCGGGTCGGTCCGCAAGTGTATCAAAGGACGCATTGTCTCCGCGTCCCGCGTCAGTGACGGTGAGCTAAACCATATGCTGCAGTGCGTCAAGGAAAGGCCACTAGCCCTTGGCGGCTTGTGACTTTGCTGCCGCGTCGCGCATCTTGGCCAATCTGCGAAAGACAGTGCCGTCATCATGGTTGAGGACGTCCAAGAGGTGATGCACCAAACGGCCAATGCCGGGGGCGTGTTTGGCATCGCGCCACAAGGGGGCCAAGAGATGGGCTTCCAGATCGCCGTTCAGGACCGAGAAATCCTTCATCCCCATGGGCAGGGGGGATTTGTTGCGATCCTTGACCTTGAAAGGTTTTTGCGGCGGCAGGCCGGAAAAGCAGCGCTCTGCCTCATAAATCTTCATAAGCGAGAAGAACATATTCATCCGGGCGGCAAGGTTGCGGTCGGCTTCGGTTCCGCCATGTTCGGCGAATGTAATAACAGCAGAGATCAGCCAACGGGTGGGCAGGGTTTCAAGCAGCCAATCCTCTTGCTCACGCCACAGGCGCAAGAACAGGGCTGGCGCATCGTCAGGGTAGGTGTGCTTGCGCAAATGCGAGATTAGCAACCCATGTAACAAGGCGAGCTCTGAATGCCCCTGCAATTCGCCCAGAAGCATATGGCGCTTTTTCTGCGTGCGGCTCAGGCCTTCGGGGCGGGGGTTTTCCTGCGGGGGCAGGGCCATGTCCTTGAGCGGGGCGAAATCAATGTCGAGAGGCGGCAGCGCCTCGCCCGTCAGCAGGGCGCGGCGCTTTTGGTAGGCGGGCAAAAGGCCTTCAACGCCAGCCTGATATGTTTTGCCTATCTCGCCCAATGCAGCCTCCGACTATCCGTCCCAGAAAACACAAGGGCGATCCAAAAACAAGCACGGCCCACCTCCATGCATAGGAGATAGGCCGTATCGGATCATAGATCATAAAAGGTGCGGTTTGTCGTACGTGGCGTCGTTCTGTCAGCGTTGGCCAAAGAAAAAGCCGTCACCGTCCGCGTTATCTACAACATTGTCAAACCGATCACGGCCGTCGTTGATTTCAAAGGTTTCGCCACCATCGACATCCAGTGTACCACGCACAGCGCCGAAAATGTATTCGTAATTGTCTCCGTAGAAGTCGCCAACAACGATTGAGTCGACTGACAAATCGACTTCGCCATTTGTGCTACTCAGGTCGCCCGCCATGTCAGCGACAAAACCTGCTGTGTTGGGGTTTCCGTCTCGAAAAATTGCGCCGTTATCAATCGTGAGTTCCCCGTCAAACTCAAAATCTACATTGTCGGAAAAGTTATCGGCGGTACCGTTGATTGATCCGTTCCCAGCGAAACCGGTGGAAAGCTCCAACTCGCCGATCAGCTCGATGCTCGCGTCAAAAATGAAAAAGCTTATTGCGCCATCATAAGTCTGGGAGCCGCTCGTAGGCAACGCCTCGGGTTGAAAAATCTCTTGGCCAATAACTACATCTGCCAACTGATCATATCGAGTATTAAGTTCGTCGTAAGAAGGACGTCCATCCCCACTCCCACCACAAGCAGCAAGTGTTCCAACAGCGGCAGTCGCCAACATAGCTCTAAAAATAGTCATCAAGAATCCCCTATTAACCTTTTGTTAGGAGTATGGGTTGAACCGTCAAAGCACAACTTAAAGATAAGAAACTGCGACAATTCAGGACGCAAAAGGTTGTGCACAATCTGCGCAACCACAGCCTGCTCCCGGCCTCATGGGGCTGCGGGGGCTCGCCCCTAAACCATCATTTCCTTGGTCGCCGTCAGCTTCACATCCGGATAGTCGCGTTCGACCCGGTCGATGTCCCACTGCAAACGGGTCAGATAGACCGTATCGCCGTCATTATCGGTCGCGATGTGCTGCTTGTTGGCGGCCGCGAATGCGTCAACCGCGTCTTTGTCGCCAGCCACCCAGCGGGCTGATGTGAATTGGGATGCCTCAAACCGGACGGGCAGCCCGTATTCCATCTCGATCCGGCTGGCGAGCACTTCGAACTGCAGCGCCCCCACAACTCCCACGATAAAGCCCGAACCAAAGGTCGGTTTGAACACCTTTGCCGCACCCTCTTCGGCAAACTGCATCAGGGCTTTTTCCAGATGCTTGGCCTTCATCGGATCACCGGCACGGCAACTTTGCAGCAATTCCGGCGCAAAAGAGGGGATGCCAGAGACACGCAGGGCCTCGCCCTCGGTCAGGGTATCGCCAATCCGCAACTGTCCGTGGTTCGGAATACCAATGATGTCGCCCGCCCATGCCTCTTCGGCCAGTTCTCGGTCCG
>CAYLMZ010000108.1:0-7903 GCA_964385035.1 uncultured Loktanella sp. | reverse complement strand
CGCCGGATGATGATATCCCCATTGGGCAGGATTTCGGGGGCTGCGTAGTTGCGGATGTCATCGACCGTATCCAGCAATTCTGCAAAGGCGGGGCCTACATTTTGTGCAAATTCTGCAAACGCGGGTCCAAGCTCTTCCATGCTTTGGCGCATCTCATCAATGGCCGGTTCCATCTCTGACATGATGCCGCGCATGAAAAGGCGCGCGCCCTCTTCCATCAGGCTAAAGCCATCATCGGTTTCTGTAGGGGCCGTGTCTTCTGCCAGTGCCGGTTGGACGGACAAAGCGGCCACGAGTGCAAGTGCAGGTATCTGTTTCATGGCCTCCAAATAGGAAGCCAAAGGTCAGTTTTCAATTCCGGCGCCGATATCCAGCACCACAGGGAAATGATCAGACGCGGCTAACAAAGCCTCGCGCAGCGCTACATCGCCATAGCACGCCGGGTGATCAAAAGGGTGCCAGATTTGCCATTTCAAATCTCTGCGACGCAACCGTTCAGAGACCATCACATAATCCAAAAGTGCCTGCAGATAGGGCTCGCCTTTGCGTTTGAACCGCGCCGTGGCGGGCATGGCCCCGAATCGGCGCGACAGAACCATATGGGCATGGGGATCGAAAAGCCGTTCGTCTTTTCCCTCTCCCAAGACGATTTCAACACCGGAGCGTCCAAACAGCTTTTCATATTCATCAAGGCCCGGACCGTCATTGAAATCACCCAGCACAATCACGTCGTCACCCTCGGCAAGCTGCTCGGTCACACGGCGTCTAAGCCAGATGCATTGCGCCAGTTGCTTGCGACGGTTCTCAATGGCGATGCGTGTCGCCTCTGATTTGGTCTTTGCGCCATGGGGTGCCTTTGATTTGGCATGAACGCCGATCAGACGCAGCGGCCCAACAGCTGTGGACAACGCAACTTCAAGCGGTGGCTTGGACCAGACAATCGGATCAGGATGTGCATCGACATCCACATCAAGGCGCAATTCGGAGTCAAAGCGTGGCGCTGCCTCAGAGGCCTTGGGATCATGCACCGCCGTCATCACATCAGGATCAAAGAGCAAGGCAATTTCCTGCTGTGTGTCATTGGCAAAGCCGGTCAGCACCGATCGGGCACGCAATGCGTAGCGATCCGCAAAATGCGCAAGCGCACTGACAGTGTCGCGATGCGGACTGGTGTCAGGGGCTTCGATGATCATCACCGCATCTGCATCCAGTGCCTGAAACACATGAGCCAGCCCTGCGGTCTGCTGTGCTTTGGTGACGTCCCAACGGGACGACCAACTGCCGTCGTCGATCAACCGTCCGTCGTCATGAAACAGCGTGTTGAACCATTCGACGTTATAAGTGGCAATCCTCAAGCGGCGCGCCCGCTTTGAATGTCTTCCCACGCGCGATTGATGGCAACCATACGGCTCTCCGCCAGTTTGATCGCCTCTTCCGGCACGCCGCGCGCCATCATCTGATCAGGATGGGTTTCGCGCACCAACTGCCGCCACGCACGGCGGACCTCATCCATCGGCGCATCAGGATCAACCCCCAGAACATCGTAAGGATCGCGCTCTGCCTCTTCGACAAACAGGGCGCGGGTTTTGCGAAAGCGCCGTTCGTCAAACCCGAAAATGCGAGCCACTTCATGCAGGAAGTCATCTTCTTTGGGGTGATAGACACCGTCCGCCATCGCAATGTGAAACAGCCCTTCAAGCAGGTCACACAAAGGCCTGTCATCGGCCCCATACATCGCCTTGATCCGGCGTGCGTAGGTATCGAAACCGGCCACATCCTGCCGTGCGAGGTTAAAGACACGGGCCGCGTTCTCTTCCTCTTCTGGCGGGATCATGAAGACCTCACGAAAGGCGACCACTTCGTCCTTTGTCACCAGCCCGTCAGCCTTGGCCATCTTCGCGCCCAGCGCGATCACGGCAATCGTAAAACCGACCGAGCGATCGGGGTCGCCGCGCAGCTTTTCAAAGACTTCAGACAGGCTTTCACCATTGGCCAGCGCGGACAGCGCCTCTGCAATGCGTGACCAAATCGACATGAATACAGCCCTTTCAGAGCATCTTTTGCATCAAAACAAGATCAATCCAACGCCCGAATTTGAACCCCACTTGGGGCAAGGTTGCAACCGTCTGGAAGCCACAAGCTTCGTGAAATGCGACCGCATCAGGGTTTTCGGCGCTGCATCCGGCAAACATGGAATGAAAGCCATTGGCCTTTGCATCGCGGCAGAGTGCCTGCATCAGGGCCTTGCCAATCCCTTTGCCGTGGGCGTCTTCGTGCAGCATAATCGTATGTTCAACGGTATAGCGATACCCTTCGCCACCGCGAAACTGAAAGTAACGGGCGAAACCAAGCACCCTTTCGCCTTCAACCCAAACCAGCGCTTGCTGTGCACATAGCTTCGACACTTCCTCGGCAGATTTTTCCACCGGATTAAACGTGATCGTAGTATGCCGGATCGCATGGTTCCAGATGTCCGCGATTTGTGCGGCGTCTTGGGGGGCAGCGGGCCGGATCGTCATAGCGTGCGGAGGCCCGATGGCGTTTCAAATGTCGCTTGCATCGCAAATGGCCCCGTCGTCACAGTCACGCGCGCGTCCCCCATCACCATTTGATGCCTGAGCGTATCAGCTTGTGGGTGAGTCACCTCAAACCGGATCAATCGACACCCTGACGCTGGTAAACTGTCGGCAGGGTGATGCGTGCCTTCTGCCCATTGGATGAGCGTCGGATAGGCCCCATCAAAGGGCAGCGATCCATCGTCAGGCACTGTAATTTGCCAGCTAAGATCGCCACGGGTCAAAGCGCGCGGTGTCCCGACATCTGCGGGCGCCAAAGCAAGGGCCGCTTGCAGATCATCGGTGCGACATATCCAGTTTGCCAGACACGGCGGCCCTGCAAAATCATCAAGCCCGAACCAACTGTGCCCTGCCTCAGGTTTGGCGTCCGGATCAATTGCGATCACCTCGAAATAAAGCCCATCCGCCAAGCCAAGCAGCGTGTTATGGGTGCCGTAGCGCGGATGCTGACCACCCGGTCGCAACTTTACGCCAAGCCGATCTTCAACCCATGCCGTGCCTTCGGCAAGGTTTGTGCACGCAACGGCAAGATGATCGAGGGTAAGCATGAACGCGCCTTTCAAGAACACCCAATAACAAACCACCAAACCAACAAAGACGAAAGCCCACAATGCGATTGCATCATGGGCTTTTCCAATTCAAAGCGGCGCTGCCCGCCTCCTCCCGACAGGTAGCGCCGCGCGCAAGGGTGCAGCTGCTAAGAGCGCGCCTTGCGGATCAGGTCCAGAATGTCTTCGGCAGCTTTGGGGATATTCGTTCCCGGCCCAAAGATCGCCTTGACCCCATTGTCGTAGAGGAACTGATAGTCCTGCTGGGGGATCACACCACCGCAGATCACGATGATATCCTCTGCGCCCGCATCCTTGAGGGCTTGCACCAGCTTGGGGGCTAGGGTCTTGTGCCCTGCCGCCTGACTTGAAATCCCGATGACATGAACATCGTTGTCGATGGCATCCTGCGCGGCTTCTTCAGGTGTCTGGAACAATGGCCCCACGTCCACATCGAAACCGATGTCGGCGAACGCGGTCGCAATGACCTTGGCCCCGCGGTCATGTCCGTCTTGGCCCATCTTGACGACCAGCATACGTGGGCGGCGGCCTTCGTCTTCGGCGAATTTCTCGACAGATGACTGGATCGCGGCAAAACCTTCGTCGCCTTCATATGCCGCGCCATAAACACCGGCCAATGTCTTCACCTCGGCGCGATGCCGTCCGAATGCTTTTTCCATGGCCATGCTGATCTCTCCGACTGTGGCGCGGGCGCGCGATGCCTCAACGGCGGCTTCCAAAAGATTGCCGCCTTCTTCGGCGCGGCGGGTGAGTTCTTCGAGGGCGGCCTGACAGGCGGCGTCATCGCGTGCGGCTTTTGTGGCTTCGATCCGGGCAACCTGCGCTTCCCGGACAGCGGCGTTATCGATATCCAAGATATCGATCGGCTCTTCCTCGTCCTTGCGGTATTTGTTGACGCCAACGACAACTTCGGTGCCACGGTCGATGCCCGCCTGCCGCTTGGCTGCGGTTTCCTCGATCCGCAGTTTCGGCATGCCAGAGGCCACGGCCTTGGTCATCCCGCCCATTTCCTCAACCTCTTCGATCAGCTTCCATGCGGCCTCGGCCAGATCATGGGTCAGCTTTTCGACGTAGTAGGACCCTGCCAGCGGATCGACGACATTGGTCACGCCGGTCTCTTCTTGCAGGATCAACTGGGTGTTGCGGGCGATACGGGCACTGAATTCGGTGGGGAGTGCAATCGCTTCGTCCAGCGCGTTAGTGTGCAGTGATTGGGTGCCACCAAGGACCGCGCTCATCGCCTCATAAGCTGTGCGGATGACGTTGTTGTAAGGGTCTTGTTCCTGCAGCGACACGCCAGAGGTCTGGCAATGGGTGCGCAGCATGGATGACTTCGGGTTCTTTGGCTCAAACTCGGACATGATGCGCGACCACAAAAGACGGGCCGCACGCAGTTTGGCCTCTTCCATGAAGAAGTTCATGCCAATGGCGAAAAAGAAACTTAGCCGCCCGGCAAACTTGTCCACGTCCATGCCGCGTGCGATGGCGGTGCGCACATACTCGCGCCCGTCCGCCAGCGTATAGGCCAGCTCTTGCACAAGGTTCGCGCCTGCCTCTTGCATATGGTAGCCCGAGATCGAGATCGAGTTGAACTTCGGCATCTCGTTGGATGTGTATTCAATGATATCGGCAATGATCCGCATCGACGGCTCAGGTGGGTAGACATAGGTATTCCGCACCATAAACTCTTTGAGGATGTCGTTCTGGATCGTCCCCGACAGAACCGATTTGTCGTGCCCCTGCTCTTCGCCCGCGACAATGAAGTTGGCGAGGATCGGAATGACGGCCCCGTTCATCGTCATTGAGACCGAGACCGTGTCCAGCGGAATGCCGTCAAAGAGGATTTTCATGTCTTCGACGCTATCGATGGCGACACCGGCCTTGCCCACATCGCCCTCAACGCGCGGATGGTCACTGTCATAGCCACGGTGGGTCGCAAGGTCGAAAGCAACCGAGACACCTTGCTGACCGGCAGCCAGCGCCTTGCGGTAAAACGCGTTGGATTCCTCAGCCGTCGAAAACCCTGCATACTGCCGGATCGTCCACGGACGGCCCGCATACATCGTGGCCTTCACACCGCGCGTATAGGGCGCCTGCCCCGGGATACCGCCCATGTGGGGCAAATCGGCGGTGTCATCAGCGGTATAAAGCGGCTGGACCGGAATGCCTTCAAGCGTGTCCCAAGTCAGCGCCTCGAGCGGCTTGCCACGTAGTTCTTTGTTGGCAATCTCTTCCCAGGTTTTCTTGTCAGACATCCGCGCCTCCTGTGGGGAACATGAAAAAGTTATCAAGGATTTGGCTCTGCCCCTTAGCAATCGCAAAAGGCGGCTCTATATCCTTGGGTATGAAGAAATTAACGACAGGTGCGTTGCTGATCGCAGCGCTGATGGGAACCGCGCTGCCAGCCACGGCGCAAGACGTCACCGAAACCGCTGTGGCGGATGCAATGGACATGTCTGTCATGGAACGCTGGCAAGCCGATCCTGCAACCGTGTTCGACGCAGCAGAGATTGATCCCAGCGCGTTGCAATGGGTCCTGCGGCCCTTGGTGGTGTTTGCAGACACGCCCAATGATCCACGTTTCCAGCAGCAGATGGACCGCCTTTTGGCCGATCCAGAGGCTTTGGCCGAACGTGACGTTATCCTGATCACCGATACCGATCCCGATGCTGAATCGGCCCTGCGCATCCAGTTGCGCCCGCGCGGATACATGATGGCACTGGTTGCCAAAGACGGACGGGTCGCGCTGCGCAAACCCTCCCCATGGAGCGTGCGAGAGTTGTCGCGCTCGATCGACAAAATGCCCCTGCGCCAGCAAGAAATCGCAGACCGCCGCGGCGTCACTGAGTAGGGCTGCTCATGCATCGCCTTTATGCTTGCGCGCCAACATCACGCGCCCTCCGATAAACAAAAGCACGATCAACAGGATCGTGGCGGGCAGTTGCGCCATGGCACGTGACATGATCAGACCTGTGCTCATGATGGTGATGGCAAAGGTGAAGGCAAAGCCGTTCAACCAGTCACCGCCTGTCAAATGCACGCCAGATATGCGTGGGTAGATAACCCCGAAGACGAAGGCACCGACAAGCATGGGCATCAGGATGACAAATCCGACAAACCCCGCCATCGAAAATGACATGCTACTGGACATCACGATGCTGAACGCTGTGATATAGGCAGCATAAGCCACAGACAGACCGCAGGCGAAGGCGCCGGTATATGTTAGCCAGTCCCGCATGTTATGCGAACTCGATGATCACATCATCAACGGCAAGACTGTCACCAGCGCTTGCGTTGATTTTCTTGACCACACCCTTCTTTTCGGCGCGCAGGATGTTTTCCATCTTCATCGCTTCGACAGTGCAAAGGGCCTGACCTTCCTGCACTTCGTCACCCTCGGCAACATCGACCTTTACGATCAGACCGGGCATCGGACACAGCAAGTATTTGGAGGTATCAGGCGGTAGCTTTTCGGGCATCAGGGATGCAAGTTCGGCCTGCCGTGGGGTGCGGACGTGAACCTTGACGTCAGCACCGCGATAACGGACACGGAACCCGCCCGAGACCTTACCGATCTTCATCACCAGCGGTGCGCCATCAACATGCATGCGCGCCAGTGGATCACCGGGTGTCCAATCACCCTCAACCCGCATTTCACGCCCACCGACAGTGACGGTTGAGCCTTCTTTGTCGGCGACAATTTTCACGTCATGTGCCTCACCTTGCAGGCGCACGACCCAATCCTCGCCGACATGACGCTCGTGGTTGTCCATCCGACCCGAGACACGTGTGCGGCGAATTTCAGCGACGCGGTGCATGGCAGCAGCCGCCGCCGCCACGCGCGCGCAGGCATCAGAATCAAGTGTGACGCCCTCAAATCCATCGGGATATTCTTCCTCTATAAAGGCGGTGGTCATATTGCCGGACGTGAATTTTTCGTGGTCATAGACAGCCGCAAGGAACGGCAGGTTGTGGCCAATGCCCTCAAGCTCGAAGCCATCCAGCGCCAACCGCATCTCTTCGATCGCGGTCGCCCGATCCGGTGCCCAGGTGCACAGCTTGGCGATCATGGGATCGTAATACATGCTGATCTCGCCGCCCTCATAGACGCCGGTATCATTGCGAACAGCCCGTGTTTCAGTCGCCTCTTCCGCTGGCGGACGGTAGCGGGTCAGGCGGCCAATGGATGGCAGGAAGTTGCGGTAAGGGTCTTCTGCATAGAGCCGGCTCTCCATCGCCCAGCCGTTGATCTTCAAATCCGACTGCTGGAACGGGAGTTTCTCACCCGCGGCCACGCGGATCATTTGTTCGACCAGATCAACGCCCGTGATCAATTCGGTCACAGGGTGTTCCACCTGCAAACGTGTGTTCATTTCAAGGAAATAGAAGTTCCGGTCACCATCGACGATGAATTCTACAGTCCCTGCGCTGGTGTAGCCCACGGCCTGCGCCAATGCGACGGACTGCTCGCCCATCGCTTTGCGGGTGGCCTCGTCAAGGAAGGGGCTTGGGGCCTCTTCGATCACCTTTTGGTTCCGGCGCTGGATCGAACACTCGCGTTCGTTCAGATAGACTGCATTGCCGTGACCATCGCAAAGTACCTGAATTTCGATGTGGCGGGGCTGCGTGACAAATTTTTCGATAAAGATGCGGTCATCACCAAAACTGTTGGCGGCCTCATTCTTGGACGACTGGAACCCTTCACGGGCTTCATCATCGTTCCATGCAATCCGCATGCCTTTACCACCGCCACCGGCA
>CAYLMZ010000107.1:0-7912 GCA_964385035.1 uncultured Loktanella sp. | reverse complement strand
TGCTGATGGATTGGGGCTCTGCGCCACCACCATAAACAATGCCAGGTACGTCGCCATCACGGCGAGCTTGGCGGGCGGCCCCCTTGCCTGTCCCCGCGCGTACCTTGGCGTTCAGATCAGGGATCTTTCCAGCCATAGTAATTCTCCAAAAATGTAGGGGCCCGCCTCCAAGGGTGTCCGAGCCCGATGAAGCCCGCCGTATAGGAGGATTGTGTCGGTTTGAAAAGAGGTTTTATCAGCCGATTTCGCTTTGGGAGTTGCTTTGGAAAATTTTGCAATTCAATGCTGCGCGCATGTCAGTTGTAAATGCCCTCAGCCTTTCCCGCCGTCCCGCGACCGCCTTTGTGGTTGTGGGGATGTTCTGGGGTTGCTTTGCTGCCTATGTGCCTGTGATCAAAACCCAATTGGGGGCCTCTGACGCCCTTTTCGGAACACTCTTGCTGGGCTCTGCAACTGGATTGGTCTCTGCGATGTGGCTTGCGCCGCGTGCCGACCGCATCCTTGGGGCGCGTGGGATGCAAGTGGGTGCAGCTATGCTGGCGGCCGCGTGGCTTTTGCCCGGTCAGATGACCGTGCCGATTCTCTTTGCGCTGTGCATGGCCTTTGTCGGTCTTGCCTCGGGCCTGTTGGACGTCGTGATGAACGCGCGCGTCAGCGAGCTTGAGGCCCGCCATGGCAAACCTTTGATGAATGCCAATCATGCGATGTTCTCGGTGGCCTACGCTGTCGGGGCGCTTACGGTGGGGTTCACGCGCGAGGCGGGCATCCCGCCGACCCCAGTCTTTGCCACTTTTGGGCTTGTCGCACTTTTGATGCTGCCGATGATGAAGATGGATGTCACCTATGTTGCGCCAGAAGATGGCTATACGGGGCGTTATCCGCTTTTGCCGATCATGCTTTGTGGTGCGATCGTTCTGGTCGCATTCATGTCTGAAGCCACGGTCGAGGCATGGTCTGCCCTGCATGTTGAACGGACACTTGGCGGTGGCGCGGCAGAAGGCGCATTGGGGCCTGCGATGCTCGGGCTGACCATGGCGTTTGGACGGTTTTCGGGCCAAGTCATTGCGGAGCGTTTCCGCGAAGTCACCGTTGTCATTGCAGCGTCCGTTCTGTCTGCGACAGGTGCTGTGATTGCGGCCTTGGCACCCACACCGCTGGTGGCCTACCTGGGATTTGGGGTGCTGGGCCTTGGTGTTTCTGTGATCGGCCCGATGGGCCTGGCCCTGGTTGGTAAGCTGGTCGCACCCCATCTGCGTACCGAAGCGATCAGCCGGACGGCAGTCATCGGATTTTCAGGGTTTTTCTTTGCCCCCATGTTGATGGGCCTTGTGTCAGAAGCATTCGGCTTGCGGGTTGCGTTCTTGGGGGTTGCGGTCTTGTTGCTGATGGCGGTGCCGCTTTCACTCTTGGTCAGGCGCTTGAAATAGAAAGAGGGCCTCGCGGCCCTCTTGTGTCTTAGCTTTTCTAAGTGTGGTAGCAGACCGCCGTTTAGCCTTGCAGGTTGGGGTCGAGAGGAGAGAACCCATCGGGGGGACCCTTGTCAGGTCCACCCCCAGTCGCGTTTCTAGGCCCGTCATCCCCGCCAACCGATGCGCCGATAAGCAGCAGGCCAAGGATACCGAGGACCACCAGTGATGGATCAAGAGAGGATGCGGCAGGCGCCATCATTTCTTCTTCGACAGCGACAGGCGCTTCCATGATCTGGTCAGATAGCCCGCCAGCAAAGGCAGGGGTAGTGAGTGCGGCGATGGCCGCCGCAGTGGTAAGTGATTTCAAAGTCGTCATAAGGTGTCCTCATGTTGGAATTTAACCCAAGCAACAATTTGCTGCGCTGGGTGGCCATCATCAATCGGGTCAGGTGGCTAGCTACCTAGAAAAGGCGACTGCAATGACAGCCGCCCTCACGATCGTTGTTTTGCTTGCAAGATTTAATTTTCGAACTCTGGCAAAAACTCTCGGCCCTGACGCACTGGCTCGTCGTCGCTTTCCAGGTTTGCTGCGATCAGAAGCGCGGCAAGGATGCCAACAACAACCAATGTTGGGCTGACCGAAGATGCAGCAGGAGCCACCATTTCTTCTTCAACGACAACGGGCGCTTCCATGATCTGGTCGGCCATGCCGCCAGCAAATGCTGGCGCGGTGAGTGCAGCGATGGCCGCAGCAGAAGTCAGGGTTTTGAAAATGGTCATAAAGACACCTTTCTTAAATACGAGTTAACGTGGGCGACTGTGGCGAATGTTGAATGCTGCGTCAATCGGATACGGTCCAAGCGCAAGGCTGACAAAAAAATGGGGCAGCTACCTAAGCAGCTGCCCCAAAATCTTATCGGTCAGTCTGGACTGAGCTTTGACCAGACTTATTACTCGTCGTCGCTTTCCAGATTCGCAGCGATCAGCAGTGCTGCGAGGATGCCAACAACGATCAGTGTTGGGCTGACGGAAGATGCGGCAGGTGCCATCATTTCTTCTTCAACGACAACAGGTGCTTCCATGACTTCGTCAGCCATGCCGCCAGCAAAAGCGGATGTTGAAAGTGCTGCGATGGACGCTGCAGCTGCGAGTGTTTTTACGATGCGCATCGATATGCTCCTCATTCATTATTTGGGTCCGCCGACCCTCGTGGGTGCGACGTGTTCCGACCTTTCGCTGACATGAGGGGCACATGAGGTCAACATCACCTCGAATTTTCCCTACAGAAACCGTCGAAATGTGTCCCAAATGTCGATTTAGTCGCTCTTGGCGCGGTCGTTTTGTGCCCAAGCGGCCCCAACCAAGAGGGTTGCCAAGACAGTGATCAGGATATTTGTCGTTGTCAGAGAGCCTGATGGCGCTGCCACCGCAGCGCTTTCGAGCACAGCCGGAGGGGTCAATTCCTGCGCCGCGGCGCTGGCGGCCCAGCAGCCAAACATCACCGCATAAACCAGATGTTTGTATTTCATGGAGAATCTCGCCCTTTGTTCTGGCTCTATGCCCAGCGCCCTTCAAAATTCTCGGGCACCAGAAGTATATCGCGATCCAGCGTTTTCACATCGCGTCGCCCGCAGAGTGCCATTGTCGTATCCAGCTCTTTATGAATGACTTCGAGCGCTTTCGTCACGCCCTTTTCGCCCATCGCACCTAAGCCGTTGACAAAGGCCCGTCCGATGTAAGTGCCTTTGGCACCCATGGCCAAGGCCTTCAGGACGTCCTGACCGGACCGGATACCGCTATCAAGATGCACTTCAACCTTGTCGCCCACCGCGTCCATGATGGCTGGAAGCGCGCGGATCGAGCTGAGCGCCCCATCGAGTTGCCGTCCGCCGTGGTTTGAAACGATGATTGCATCTGCCCCAAGCTCTGCGGCCTTCCTTGCATCGTCGGCATCGAGAATACCCTTCAGAATCACAGGGCCACCCCACATTTTCATGAGTTCAGCGACGCGCTCCCAATCAAGCGCGTGGTCAAAGGCCTCGGCCGTCCATGACGCCAATGAGGAGGGATCCGACACGCCCTTTGCATGGCCAACAATGTTGCCAAAGAAACGCCGTTTGGTCTGCAGCATCTCAATCCCCCACGGCCATTTGGTCGCGAGATTTGCCATGCTGGCCACTGTGAATTTAGGTGGGGCTGACAGGCCGTTCTTAAGGTCCTTGTGACGCTGTCCCATGATTTGCAGATCAAGCGTGATCACAACGGCCGAGCACCCGGCATCCCGGGCGCGATCAAATAGTCGCTGCATGAACTCGTCATCTTTCAGGGTGTAGACCTGAAACCAGAACGGTTTTTCAGTGTTGTCGGCTACATCTTCGATGGAGCAGATCGACATTGTCGACAACGTAAAGGGGACACCGAATTTTTCAGCGGCCTTCGCGGCTTTGATCTCTCCATCGGCGCATTGCATGCCTGTCAGGCCCACAGGCGCAAGTGCCACAGGCATCGCAACGGCTTGCCCGATCATCTGGCTGGCTGTCGTGCGGTTGGTCATGTCCACAGCGACCCGCTGTTTCAGGCGGATCTGATCAAAGTCTGAGGTATTTTCGCGGAAAGTCTGTTCCGTCCAACTGCCGCTTTCTGCGTAATCGTAGAACATTTTGGGGGTGCGGCGTTTGTGTAGCCGCTTCAGATCATCGATCGTTGTGATGACGGGCATGGCGAAAATCCTTAAATTGGTAATTAATTATTACCGATTTGGGGGCCTTTTGCAAGCTTTGATGTTTATGCCTGCGGCCTCAGATATCGCGATTCTCATCGAGAAACTTTCGCAAGTTGGCGAGTTTCGGCAAGAGGTCGAGGATTTCTTTTTCGCCCAAGCCTTCGCTGAGTTGATGCAATGGTCCGGCCATCGCCGCGATCGCCGTGTTGCGCGTTTCACGGCCTGCGTCTGTCAGAAAGACCACTTTGCTGCGTCCGTCAGTTTCATGTGGTGCCATGCGGATCAGGCCCCGCTTTTCCAGAACGGATAGGGTATGCGTCATTGTTGTCTTGGGCACCTGAAAGGCATTGGCGATCGAAAGGGGGGTTTTCCCATCGCCAAGCCGGATCAAATGGTTCAGCACGCTAAAATGCGAGATATGCAGCCCATCCGGTAGCCGTGATTGAAAGACAGCACTGCTCAGCTGGTTGATAATCCCGATCTCGTTAAAGACCCCGAACAGTGCCTTGTCTTTGTCGTCCATCCGTCCCTCAAATCAGCTTGGCCTCGAGCGGCCAGCGCGGGCTGCGGTCAATGGTGATGCCATAGCCGAGCCTGCACAGCATTTGCACGGTCTCGCCCTCGCGGGCAAGCATTGCGTGAATGCGGGCATAGTGATCTGCCATCTCTGGGTATTCTTGCAAGGCTTGGCTGAGTGGTTGCATAGCGACCCCGAGGCTTGTTGCAGCCAGGTTCAAGCGCACCCAGTCCCGACCTGCATTGATTTGGTCGATGCGTGAATTGCCAGGCGTCACCTGCCACAAATGCCCCATGGCGGTTTGGGTGTTTTCAAGAACAGCTGCTTTGCCTTGTTCAAACATGACCGAACCCGTGTCCAATGTCCCCTCGCGGGTCATTAATCCAAGTGCCCCAAGGGTTTCGAACATCGGACCTGAAAAGTCGATGCCATCAGGATTTGCTTCGATCTCAGCTTTGCCAATGCGGAACAGATCAACGCTTTCCTTGAATGTATGCGGCGTATCGATTTCAATCATCAGCGCCTCGGTCGTCAGTTGCCTCAACGTCGCGATACTGTCCGGTGTGGTGCTGCCATCGACACGGCTGCCGTGCTGGGCGGCCTCTGCAATCATAGGCACTGTTTGAGCAGAGACGTCGCGTGTCATGTCGAAGGGCTCTTTGTTTGAGCGGCGTTGCATAACGTGCCCGAACAAGGGGTCCTTTTGAACGGTCGGATCTGTCCTGAAGGTTGCGACAGCGACAGGGCGACCATCGAGGGCTGCTGCGTCTGCACCTTCGGGGAAGATGTCAAGATCGACGGCATAGCCGTCTTCTGCGGCGGCCATCACCATAACCTCAAGAAAACAGCCCAAGCCGATCGTGATCTGGCGATTGAAGGGGTCGGTGTGGGGCAGCAGTCTGTCCGTATCCACGGTCAGGATCACGGTGTCGGGTGTCGAGAGATCGACAAGCCACGGCTGCCTGTTGTGCGGATTGGGTGCGAGGATTGCATAGGAGAGCGCACGTTTGCGCGGCTCTGCGTAAAGCACGCCTGCTTGGTCCCAAGGTGCCAAGGCCGCTGCGGGAGAACGTGTGGCGATGGCCCCAAGGCTTGCCGAAGCAGCGACGATCACGCCGCCACCTGTGAGAGAGAGAAACTTGCGTCGGTTCATTTTTCAGGCTCCATATAATACGATATCGAACTAAATAGTGCGAAATGGAACTAAATACAAGCCCGATGTGGTATCTGACCGAAAATGCTACCTTGGACCTTTGCCCACCAAGTGGTTATCCCTGTGGGAACGGACGTCATGTGGGCAGGGTATGGACCTCAACCTCAAACAGCTTGAAGCCTTTGTCTGGGTCGCTGATCTGCAAAGCTTTCGTGGGGCCGCGACCCGGCTCCACACAACTCAGCCCAACATATCGGCGCGCATCTCCAAGCTTGAGACCCTTTTGGGCACCTCGCTGATGACCCGCGACGCAGGGGCCGTGCGGTTGACGGCCAAGGGACAGGAACTGTTGGTCCACGCTCGCAAGGTTCTTGATGCCACGGATGCGTTTGTCGCAGCGGCCGACCAGAAGGCACTCACCACCGGAACGCTGCGGCTTGGTGTGACAGAGATGATCGTGCACACATGGCTGCGTGCCTACCTGCGCGCGCTCAACCATCGCTTTCCGCGGCTCACTGTCGAGGTGACGGTCGACTTTTCGGTCAATCTGGAAAAAGCGTTGTCTGATCGGGTCCTCGATCTTGCGTTGCAGAACGAACCATTCGCCCGCGCCTTTAGCGGACAGGTCGCCCTGGGGACATATGACCTGATTTGGGTTGCGGCACCGGGCATTTCTGCGGCCCGTGATCTGACGGATGCGCGCCTTTCCAAAACGCCAATTCTGACCCACGCCCGCGACACCCGCCTGTTTGACGAGATCACGGCAGCATTTCCCGACCGGCAGGTTGTTCCCTCCACAAACCTGGCCCTGTGCCAGTCTATGGCTGTTGACGGGCTCGGGATTACGGCACTGCCACAAGCGATGGTGCAAGCCGATCTTGATGATATGCGCCTTGTGACGCTCCAGCATACATGGGTGCCTGAGCCGCTGAGGTTCTCAGCCCGGTTTGATGCGGATCGCGCGCCGCGCATGGTGTCGGAGGCAGCGGTACTTTCGGCTGAGGTTGCCGGCTCATATGATCATAAAATATGATCAAATGCATCAAATCAAATAATTGGAATTGATGATTGCGGCACACTAACCTTCAGCTAAGTTGAGGGGGCGATATGAGCAACAAAATTCGTATGGGCGTCGATATCGGGGGGACATTTACGGATGTCGTTCTGGAAGTGGGTGATACGCAGCATTCCATCAAAGTGCTGACGACCTATGCCGCCCCTGAGAACGCAATCGTAGACGGGATGCATCAGGTCTGCGCCAAGGCGGGGATCGCCCCTGACAGCATTGGTCAGATCATCCACGGTACGACACTGGCCACCAATGCCTTGATCGAACGGCGCGGTGCGAAAACGGCGCTGATTACGACCGAAGGCTTTCGCGATGTGATCGAGATGCGCACCGAAAGCCGGTTTGAGCAATACGACCTAAACCTTGTCTTGCCTGAACCGCTCTTGCCGCGACAGCATCGCTTTACCGTGAAAGAGCGGCTGGATGCACAAGGTAATGTGCTTTTGCCACTTGAGCGCAGCGAAGTTGAGGCGCTTGCGGAGACCATCCGCAGCTATGGCTTTGAAAGTATCGCGGTCGGCCTTATTCATGCGTATCTCAACCCCGCGCATGAGCAGATGATCAGAAAGGTCCTGACTGACAAGCTCCCCGATGTGATGGTCTCGATTTCTTCTGAAGTCTCGCCGCAGATGCGCGAGTATGAACGGTTTAATACGACCGTCGCGAACGCCTATATCAAACCCTTGATGAAGTCCTACCTTGGGCGTTTGAAGGGGCGTTTGGCTGATGAAGGTGCTGACTGCCCGATCTACCTGATGCATTCGGGTGGTGGGATCATCAGTCTGGAAAGCGCGGCAGAGTTTCCTGTCCGCTTGGTCGAATCCGGTCCTGCAGGCGGCGCTGTTTTTGCGGCTGATATCGCCGCGCGCTATGGGCTCGACAAGGTTTTGTCTTTTGACATGGGCGGCACAACGGCCAAGATCTGTTTGATCAAGGACCAGACACCCAAGACCGCGCGCGTCTTTGAGGTTGCCCGCACATACCGCTTCAAGAAAGGGTCGGGCATGCCAATCTCGATTCCTGTGATCGACATGGTCGAGAT
>CAYLMZ010000106.1:3032-7995 GCA_964385035.1 uncultured Loktanella sp. | reverse complement strand
GCAATCATCGCGACCATATCAGGGTCGTTGACCATGTCGTGGCTCAGCACGGTGCACATCACCAGAACTTCATTCTTGAAGCCGGGGACGAACAGCGGACGGATTGGACGGTCGATCAAGCGAGCGGTCAGCGTCTCTTTTTCTGTGGGACGTGCTTCGCGCTTGAAGAAGCCACCGGGGACTTTACCGGCAGCGTAGTATTTCTCTTGGTAGTGCACAGTCAGGGGAAAGAAGTCCTGACCCGGCTTTTGCTGCTTGGCGAATGTCACGTTTGCCATGACTGATGTTTCACCAAGGGTGGCAATCACGGTGCCGTCTGCCTGACGCGCAACCTTACCTGTTTCCAGTGTCAGGGTTTCTTCGCCCCACTGGATCGATTTTTTCACTTCGTTGAACATTATGTTTTCCTAGTTGGCCACGGTTGGCCATTTACGTAGGGGGCGTATTCCCCCTCATCCCGGTATCTTCTTTGCAAGGCGCTGGAATGCGGGCGCCGGCTCTCAGATTTGGGGGCCATAGCGCGTTTGAAGCGCTTTGGGAAGGGATAGTTCGCAATGCGCGATGTGCGTTTAGTCACCCAGCGCGTTGATCAGGCTTTGCGCGAGAGGACGGGACGAATAGCCCAGTGCAGAGGGTGTGAGCCCCAGTCTGACGATGACCATATTGCGGGAGGGGAAAATGCCGATCGATTGCCCGTCATGCCCCAATAGCCAAACGCCATCTTCGATGGTTGGATCCCCACCGGGTGCTGTGACCCATAGGTGGCCGCGACCATAAGCCCCTTGAGATACTTCGACTTCTTCAAACATCCAGTCGACATAACCTTCGGGCAGGAGTTGCCGCCCGTTCCAATTACCCCTTTGCAAGAGGAACTGGCCAAACCGCGCCCAATCGCGCCCTGTTGCATACATATAACTGGACCCGACAAAGGTATCAGTTGCATCGGTTTCCATCACCGCTGACGCCATGCCAAGTGGGTCAAACAAAGCCTCTTTTGGGTAGGAAATGGATGCGTCACCGACTTTATCCTGCCAAGCCCGGGACAGGGCAGTCGAGGTGCCGGATGAATAATTGAAGACGGTCCCGACAGGTCCTACGGTCGGTTTGCTGGCGGCGAAACTGGCCATATCATCCGAAAGGTAGAGCATGCGGGTGACATCTGACACGTTGCCATATCCCTCGTTCCACTCAAGGCTGCTCGCCATTCCCAGCATATCCGCAATGGTGATCGCAGCGCGGTCATCCTGAGACCAACTTGGGTAGGTTCCGGTGAGGCTGTCTTGCCGCGATATCGCGCCGCTTTGTTCCAGAGTTCCGATGATCGCGGCGGTGACGGTTTTGGTCATGGACCAGCCAAGCAACGGCGTGTCTTGGTCAAAGCCCTCGGCATAGTTTTCAGCAATGATCCGGCCGTCTTTCACCACCACGACAGCACGATGCCCTTCTCCAAGCAGCCCCTCATCAGACAGAGCTGCCAAGACATCCGGATCTTGGGAAAGTGCCACGTCTTCGCCCAGCGGCCAGAGCCCGCTGACGACGCGTTGCGGCTGATCAAGCGATGCGGTGCTGAGTGCGGCTTCGTGAATATTTGTGCACCCCAAGCCGTCGCGATATTGCGATGTTGCAGGGGCTGCAAAGCCGAAAAGTTGGGTCGTGACGGTTCGGGTCGCGGTATCCACATTGGCCGAGACATATCCCAGCAAGGGATGGCCAGGGGCTTGCACGTCGACCGTCAAGACCTCATCGGCATCGCGACCAGCGATAAAAACATTTGAGCAGACAATCTTGGCAGAATAGTTCGTCCCAACTCTGAGCAGATCAGGCGGCGCAAGTCGCAAAACACCGATCAGGCCAACTGTGATCACCGCGAGTGTTGCGACAACATACTTTAGAACTTTTGCCAAATGCCCGCCCAGCCCTTTTGGGGCTACCTCCTGATCACCTTGCTTGATGGAACACTAGGGTGATCGGGCTGGGGCATTCCAGCGCGACGTGGCGTTCCAAGCGCCAAAGCCAAAATAGCAAAACGCCCGCCAAAGGGCGGGCGCTTCACGGAATTCATGTTGTCGCTGGCTTAACGACGCAGGCCGAGCTTTGTGATCAAAGCCTGATAGCGTGCTTCGTCCTTAGACTTTGTATAGTCCAAAAGCTTACGACGCTGAGCAACCATCTTAAGCAGGCCGCGGCGGCCATGGTTGTCTTTTTTGTGCGTCTTGAAGTGCTCTGTCAGTGTCGCGATGCGGCTGGACAGAATTGCAACCTGGACCTCTGGGGAACCAGTGTCACCGTCTTTGGTCGCAAATTCCTTCAGGATGCGTGCTTTTTCTTCAGCAGTAATCGACATCGGGGTCTCCTTATCTGTTAAGGGTTGATGGCGCGATCCGGGATGTCGTCCAGAAAGGCCCGTGGAGGGTCCGTCCAAGGCGCGGCTTGTGCGGATGCGGTGCTTTAGGAGGATTCTTGCGAAAAGAAAAGTGTTTTCTTAGGCGGCGATCAGGGTGACACGGGACATATCCAACCTGTCGAGGTTTTCGAAAATCGCCACAACTTCACCATCGGCAAGTAAGCTTAAGCCACTGTCAGTCTGGACGGTGGTCAAGGTCGGTGGTGTTCCCTCGTAGGTGATCTCGATCACATCTTCCTGTGCGTCAAAGTCTTCGATGGTTGCGCCGCTGGCCCGCGCAAGCGCAAAGATGTCAGCCCCGGTTCCACCGTTGAGAATATCGCCTGGCCCACCCGTCAGAACGTCATCACCGGCTCCGCCATTGAGATAATCCTTTTGCGCGTCGCCTATGTCATGCAACACGTCATTCCCACTGCCGCCATGCAAAGTGTCCGCTCCGTCGCCGCCGACCAGCAGGTCATCACCAAGCGAACCGAGCAGGGCATCGTCACCTGCGCCCCCGAACAACGCATCATCTCCGCCGCCGCCATTCAGCACATCATCACCGTCGCCCCCGGAAAGAATATCATCCCCGATGTGCCCGTTCAGCGCATCATCACCTGCCTGGCCCTCTAGAATGTCATCACCGCGCCCGCCTTGGATGGTGTCATTGCCGGCACCGGACACGAGCCGATCATCGCCGTCTTCTCCGTCAAGGTAGTCGTCACCTGCACCGCTGAGCACCGTGTCATCGGCGTCACCGGAAAAGACCACGGTGTCGTCGCCGCTAGGGGGCATCATGTCAGCAAGCGGGACCAGATCAAGTTGTGGCTCAGTACGGTCATCTTCAGCCGACCGATTATCAACCGGATCATCGTCGCTTGTGTCAATAAACATAAAGGCCGCAACTGCGGCCCCCATCACCCCTAGGATTGCGAGCATTGTGCTACCTGAATGTTACGAGTCACCCCTGACCCCTCGCAAGGAACATACCACGAACGGCTCGTTTCCCGACCTGAAAACTGAGGGTTTGGTTAACGCAAAGCGGTTTGATCGGCCCACAGCGCTGGCTGTTGGGCATAGCTGATATAGAGGGGGTGTTTCGGGTGGCCATCCTTGCTCAGGCCTAATGTCAGCAAAGGTTTACCCGCGTTCATGAGCATCCGCGCAACCGTTGGGCCGCGGTCCAGATGCGCGCCATGAGTCCCCCATGCAGCGAGCACGTCATGCGCCCATGCGACCCCCTTGAGGATCATTTCATCATTGGCCGGACCCACAGGGTCCGCCGCTTTGCGCATCAGATGCGGGTCGGTTTCGCGCCACGCAAAGATATTCGTGACCTGAAACGCACCATAGCCCAGCGCACGAGCCCGGCGTTCGCAGCGCTCAACGGTTGGGTCGTTTTGAATCTCGGTTGCCTTGGACGGGTTCAGCATAATGAAGAGCAAACGCTTGCCTGCTTCATCCCATGTCCGGGTCAAGGCATATCGATATCGTTCACAATCAGAGTAGATTGCAGTTGAAGGTGCGTCACCCTTTGTGTGTGTTCGCGTGATCAAAGGCCTTGCGCGACGAAAACGCGAGAGGGATGCAATTCACCGCCCTTATAGGTCCCGACCGCGATGGCCTGTCCGTCGTAAGAGGCCCAGACCTCTTCTCCGAATTCTACATCCGCTGCGATCACACTCGCAGGATTGCCATTGCGTAGTTTTGTGACGCTTTCTGCTAGACAGCGGACCTCTGGCAGTTCGCTTAACCCGACTTCGAGCGGTTGCAGATAATCATCAAGCGCCGGTGTCTTGGCCGCAGCGTCAATCTCTTCGATGGTGACGCCTTCGCTGACCTGAAACGGGCCGGACCAGATGCGGCGGAGCGATTTGACATGTGCCTTGCAACCCAGCGCCTCACCAAGGTCGCGGGCGATGGAACGCACATAGCCGCCTTTGCCACAGGTCATCTCAAGGACGACATGATCTGCGTCGGGGCGGTCAATCAACAACAGCTCTTCAACCCAGAGGGCGCGCGCGGCAAGGTCCATTTCTTCGCCGTCGCGGGCCTTTTTGTAGGCGCGTTGACCATCAATCTTCACGGCAGAGAACTGTGGTGGCACCTGCATGATATCGCCGATGAATGCACCCAATGCTGCCTTGATCTCATCATCTGTCGGACGCAGATCAGAAGAGGCGATCACCTCGCCTTCGGCATCATCGGTATTGGTGGATTGGCCCAAGCGGACGGTGAACTCATAGGCTTTCAACGCATCGGTAATGAAGGGAACCGTTTTGGTTGCTTCGCCGAGGGCGATGGCCAACACGCCGGTGGCTTCGGGATCAAGCGTGCCTGCATGGCCTGCCTTTTTGGCATCCATCGCCCACCGCACCTTGTTCACAACTGCGGTCGAGGTGATGCCTGCGGGTTTGTCGACCACCAACCAACCAGAGATATCGCGGCCCTTGCGCTTGCGTCCCATTGTCTTGCCCCATGTCAGAATGCGCGCTTGCTAGTGATAGCTGAGGGCAGGGTCAAGCGGGCCTTTGACATAGCGCAACGAAGACACTGCGCATCTGTGGGAAGATTGGT
>CAYLMZ010000106.1:0-2932 GCA_964385035.1 uncultured Loktanella sp. | reverse complement strand
GCGGCAAAGTATCTGCGCGCGTGTTTGCGGGCGGATAAAGACGCCAGAGTGGGTTAGCTGGTCAAATTCCTGCCCAGACGAGTTCCAGCCGTAAGCCGCCCGGTTCACGAAAAATCATGTGCATCCGCGGCCCACTGCCCATCAGTTCCGGCATGAATTCGACCTCTACGCCAGCAGTTGCCTGCAGTCTGTCGCCTAGCGTTAACAAAGTTGCCTTGTCAGCTACAGTCATGGCCAGATGATGCAACCCGATCTGGGTATGTCGGTCAAAGTCGCGGGCGCCTTTGTCTGTTTGCCATAGCGTCAGACGTAGGTTGCCGTCCGTAATGGTCGTGCGAGGGTAAGTTTCATCGCGCGCGGTTTCATCCCAGCCCAGTACGTCGACAAAAAACGCCGTCGTCTGGTTCAGGTCTTTCACGGCTAAGCCAAGGTGGTTGAGCCCCTCTGTCATTGCCATCTAGCCTTCCTCCAGAACTTCAAGAAATGCTTCGCCAAAGCGCTCTGCGTATTTGTCACCGATCAATCTTGTCAGATGGTCCATGTCAGCGTCACGCATCTGCGCGACTTTGGCCAGCATAGAGGCAGAACAACTCATCGGTTTGTCCACACCATGGGGGCCACGGTTCAATTCGGCCTGGACCTGCATGAGCCGATCGTAAACGGCACCTTCGTTGCGGCCTGCCAGTTTTCGGCGCATGGGATGCACCTGTTCGGCTTCGCCTGCGATGACCTCAAGAAAGGCACGGCCGTAATTTTCGAGCTTCTTGGCGCCGACACCACCAATGCCTGCCATCTGATCCAGCGTTGCAGGTCGCGTTTCGGCCATTTCGATCAGGGTTCGGTCGTTGAAGATGATGTAAGCCGGCACACCGGCCTGTTCGGCCAAGGCGCGCCGCTTTGCTTTCAGGGCAGACAACAGCGGGGCATCATCTTCGCTGACCAACATGCGAACCTTTGGCCCACTTCCCTTGGCCGCGCGAATTGTATCGCGCCGCAGCGCGATCGTCGCCTCCCCACGCAGGATTGGCCGCGCGTTCTGGGTCATACGCAGTGCGCCATGACGTTCGCGGTCTGGTCGCAGCAGGTCATGCCCCATCATCTGCCGGAAGATCGCCTGCCATTGACGCTTGTCATAGTCTTTGCCCACTCCAAAGGTTGGCAGGCTATCATGGCCGCGCTGCATGATCTTATCGGTGGGGTTACCCAAAAGTATGTCGATGAGATGGCCCGCACCAAACCATTCCTCGGTGCGCAGTGCCGCGGAAAGCGCCATCCGCACAGCGGTTGTTCCGTCGAATACCTCTGCCGGTTTGTCGCAAAGATCGCAGTTGCCACACGGTTCCGGTGCTTCGCCAAAATAGGACAAAAGGTTCAGGCGGCGACACTGTAAGGCCTCTGCCAGACCAAGTAGGGCATTCAGCCGCCCGTGATCAGCAGCGCGTCGTTCTGGCGGAGCAAGGCCCTCGTCGATTTGCTGACGACGGAATCGGATGTCATCGGGACCAAACAGCGTCAGGGTTTCGGCAGGCCCGCCATCGCGCCCCGCGCGGCCAATTTCCTGATAATATGCCTCAATGGATTTGGGCAGGTCGGCATGCGCGACCCAACGGATATCCGGTTTGTCGATACCCATCCCAAAGGCAACCGTGGCGCAGACAATCAGGCCGTCTTCCTGACTGAATTTGCGCTCGACAATGCGGCGATCCTCGGCTTCCATCCCGCCATGGTAATGGCAAGTGCTGTGCCCCGCCTCCGCAAGCGCCTGCGCGAGCGTTTCGGTCTTGGCGCGTGTTCCGCAATAAACAATGCCGGACTGGCCCTTTCTGGCTGCGGCGAAGTTGAGGATCTGATTGCGAGGTCCATCCTTGACGGCAAAGGCCAGATGAATGTTCGGCCGGTCAAATCCGCGCAAGAAGGTAGACGGCGATTTTCCGTCAAAGAGTTTTTCAACAATCTCGTCCCGTGTCTCTGCGTCTGCTGTCGCGGTAAAAGCAGCCAAGGGGACATCAAGGGTTCGTCGTAATTCCCCGATGCGGAGGTAGTCAGGCCTGAAATCATGGCCCCACTGGCTAACGCAGTGGGCCTCATCAACGGCGATCAGGCTGACACCTGCGCGGCGCAGCATATTGATCGTGCCGCCGGACCCAAGCCGTTCAGGGGCCATATAAAGGAGTTTGAGTGTGCCAGCCTCAAGCCCCGTCCAGACAGCTTCGGTTTCTTCCGGCGTGTTGCCAGAGGTCAAGGCACCTGCGGACACGCCTGCTTCGGTCAGCCCGCGAACCTGATCACGCATCAGGGCGATCAAAGGTGAGATCACGACCGTCACCCCGTCCCGGACAAGGGCAGGAAGCTGAAAGCAGAGAGATTTCCCCCCACCTGTCGGCATGATCGCCAAAGTGTTTTCACCGCGGATGACAGCTTCGACAATTTCGCCCTGTCCGGTGCGGAATTGTTCGAATCCAAAGACATCCCTGAGAAGAGATTGGGTGCTCACTGCCGGCCTTTTTGTCGTGTTGTTTTGCTTTGTCCAAGGTGTCTCATGCCTTTGGTGTAGAGACAAGTTGGTTGTCAAAACATGCAAGAAATCGGGCGGGTCCACCTGTTTGGCAGCCGGGCTGTCAACGCAAGCTGCCGTTGCGGTTCGGGACGAGAATGCAAAAGGCCGACACCCAAGAGTGTCGGCCTCGCCGCCTGCTGACGCAGACGGAGGTATGGGCGGGAGGGCAACTCCCTCTTGCTCTCAACCGCCCCTACCGGATGCAAAAGGCCGGCGCGTCTTTCGGCGCCGGCCTTGCTGCATAAGGGTGGCGGTCAGGGCCTTAGTTGTTCACGAAGTAACGGTGCTGGGCGACAACCTCGCCGTCAACTTTCAGCTGGGCTACGACGTCTTGCATTGGTGCTGTGCGGACGTCGATGCGGACATCAGTGTTTG
>CAYLMZ010000105.1:0-8112 GCA_964385035.1 uncultured Loktanella sp. | reverse complement strand
GTGGATGCACCAGAAGCGTTTGCAGGGCAGCCACTTTGCCCACCTCAAGCAGGCGAGCGCTGCCAACAACCTGATGCGTGAACAGCGCCTTGATCCGTGCATGTCGGAGTGCTTTGAGTGGAACGCGATCCCTGAAGCCCACACCAAGATGCTGCGGAACCAGCACAAGCCGGGTAACATGGCTGTTCTGGTCCAGTCCCCGAAACTGGGCATCCGTACCTTTGAGGATGCTGTTGAGGCTTCCCAAAATCCATAAATTACCCTGATGTTTTCCCAAGCTGGGCGTGGTTCGAAAAGACCGCGCCCATTTTTTTGTTAGCCCCCACAATGTTGCCCTAATACACCTTTAAGTTGTTAAGCGTTCATTAATCATTCCCAGAGAAGTTGCCACATGGGTCACGATTGGGTCATTCATGTTCTCTCCGATCTGCGCCAGTTTGCGCAGCAGAACGAGTTGCCACTTCTTAGTGAGCAACTGGACGAAGCATTGACGACAGCTGCGGTGGAAATCGCGGCAAAGAATAGCGGCCCTGCAAATTGGACGGTCGAGGTATCCCTTCCTCAGGGTGACCCGCTGAACGAGTAATGCTGCATGTTGCGCAGTCTGATACCTCGACCGGCCAATACCGCTGGTAGCGGGGTAAGGCGCCAGATATGGTCAGCCGCATGAGCAGACATAGCGTCACATTTTCCGAAGATCAGGCAGAGGCGTGGGACAGCGTGGCTGTCGCGTTGCGCCAGTCCGGCATTGATCTGGATGACAGTCTTTTGCAGCCACCGCTGTCCGAGAAAACCTCTGTCATGGCTGTGATCGGCAAGGCGGGTTCTGGCAAGACACTGCTCTTGGCCGAGCTTTACCATGCGTTGGAAGAGGCAGGCGTTGATGTGATCTCTGGCGACTGGGAAGGGCGCAAGCGCAAGGATCGCCGGACGCTCGCCATCCTTGCCCCAACCAACAAAGCGGCAAGTGTGCTGCGCAATCGTGGTGTGCCCGCCACGACCATCCACCGTATTCTTTATACCCCTGTCTATGATCCCGAGTATGAAAAGGTCGCTGAATGGCTGGCAGGGCAGGGGGACCGACCAGAGATTGAGGGGCTGACCGATGTCGCCCTTGATCGCGCATATGCGTCCTATGAAGTGAACAAATCTATTCCCGCTGCTTTGGCTGCTGCCGGTTTGCGCGGGTCGGACTTCATCACCGGATGGAAGCGCCGTGAAGACCCGCTTGATATCGGGTTCGTTGATGAAAGTTCGATGCTTGATGAAAAGCAGTTCGAAGACCTCCAAGAGATTTTTCCGACGTTGCTGCTCTTTGGTGATCCAGCACAGTTGCCGCCTGTGCAATCCTCGGGCGGGATGGTCTTTGAAACCTTGCCCGCGCCAAGAGTTCTCAGCCTTAACCGCATTCACCGGCAGGATGCAGGCAATCCAATCCTTGATCTGGCCCATGCTTTGGCTGATCCACAGCTGGACTTCTACGGCTTTGAGCGCATGGTTGAGGAGGCAGCAGCATCAGACGAACGTGTTGTCATGGCCCAGAGGGTGGAGGCCGATCTGATGGCCCGCTCACCCTGTCTGGTCTGGCGCAACGCAACACGTATCCGGTTGATCCATGCGTTCCGCGCGGCTTTCGGCGCGCCGGATGATGAGTTGTTGTCAGGTGAACCTCTGATCTGTGATGGCATTGAATTGCCTCTCAAGCACCGCAAAAAGCGCCTTGATCTTGAGGCGCGGGGTCTGATTAAGGGCGCGCAGGTCATCTATCTCGGGCCGGGCCGCAAGCCCGGCTTTTCCCGCTTACATGTCATGGGAGCAGAGGATCCACAGGTCAGCGCTGCCAGTATTGTCAAAATAGAACAGGAAGGTGATGAAGAACCCTTCATCCCTTTCGCAGCACGCATGGGGGCCACGTTCTTGCACGGGGCGGCAGTGACGATCCATAAAGCGCAAGGCTCGCAATGGGATACGGTGCAGGTCTTTGCCCCAGACATCTATGCCGCATCACGCATGGGTCGTGTTGAGGCGGGCCAACCCCTTTGGAAGCGTTTGGCCTATGTCGCGATCACGCGGGCAGAAACCCAGTTGCGTTGGGTCGTGCGCAACCGGCTTGCGCGGCCAAGTGGGCTGTTGCGGATCGACGATCTTGAGGTGCCCGCCGCACCATTGAAATTGGAGAGTGAAGAGGCATGAAGTCGATTATCATCACAGGCGCCAGCAGTGGGATCGGGCGTGTGACTGCGGAGCATTTTCTGGAACACGGATGGCGTGTTGGGTTGATTGCCCGCTCGGCTGACAAACTTGCCGAGATCGCGCATCCCAATGCAGTTCTGCTGCCCTGTGATGTCTCGGATGAGCCAGCGGTTGAGGTCGCCTTTGATGCCTTCGGCCATATTGATGTTCTCTTTAACAACGCCGGTATGTTTGGCCCCCAGACGACTATCGATGAAATTGACCTCGCGGACTGGAAACAGGTCGTGGATGTGAACCTGACGGGGATGTTTTTGTGTGCCCGCGCTGCTTTCCGCAAGATGCGTCACCAGACCCCGCAAGGTGGGCGGATTATCAATAACGGTTCGATCTCGGCGTGGACCCCGCGGGAAGGGTCAATCTGCTACACCACGACAAAGCACGGTGTCAGCGGGTTGACCAAGACACTGTCGCTGGATGGGCGTGCATTCGACATTGCTTGCGGCCAGATTGATATCGGCAATGCGCGGACAGATCTGGTGATGAACCTCGAAAAGACCCGCGCCGCCCAAGGGCTTGACCCCCTACCAAGCATGGCGGTCGAGGATGTGGCGCGCTCGGTCTATCATATGGCGACCTTGCCGCCCGAGGCGAACGTTCAATCCATGATGGTCATGGCAACGAAGATGCCCCATATCGGGCGCGGTTAACGGCGCAGCAGCGAGAATGCGGCAGATGCCCCCCAGCCAGCCGCAATCGCGATGGCCAGCGACATCAGCCCATAAAGCAACGATTGCTCGTGGGCGAGGTTATAGAGCCACCGCTCCAGCCCCACCTTTTTGACGGGGATTGTTGTGACGTATTCATCAACCACAGTCCCGTCACGGGTCAGGAAAATCCGGGCGGCATAGTCCCCTTCGGTCAGGTTGGCAGGCAGTTCGATCGTGGTGCGGAACAGTGTTTCCTGTTCGAGGTCCACACCGCTTTCAAGGACCTGATACAGGTCCTGATCTTCGCGGATGCGCATCAGGGCTTCGGTAAAGTTGATGCTGCCTTCGATCCGTGCGCCGACGTTGCGGATCACACGCGGTGTTGTGATCCGGTAGCGCAGGTCCTCCGCATCGCGCAACACGTCATCCATCGGGCCTGAACTGGCGACCGCGTAGAAAGAAGGGGCTGCATCGACCTCAACCGCGTCCGTGTTGACCCAAATACCGAGGCGCCGATCTTTGCGCCGCACTGTGACGGGCCTGTCGGGGCCTGCGACAGTGACGATCACGCCAAGTTCGCTATCGTCGGCAATCGGTGCTTCGCGTTTGACCGCGCCAAACACGAGGATGTCTGACCCTTCAAAAGTCGCGGTGATCGCCACTTCGTCCCGGCTGAGGCCGAGCACGATTTCTTCAGCCTTGGCAGGCAGGGCGAGGATCAGGAGAAGGGCAAAGAAACGCAGCATCAGTGACCACCCCCCGCGCCCAAGGAATAGAGTTCAGCAGGCATCACCAACAGATCAAAGGCGAGTTTGCCGCAAACCGCCAAGACCATGATGGCAAGCAGGATGCGCAGCTGTTCGGCCTTCATCTTGACGCCGATCCGCGTGCCGATTTGGGCACCGATCACGCCGCCCACCAGCAAGAGCACCGCAAGCACCACATCAACCGTCTGGTTGGTCGTGGCATGCAGCATCGTTGTGAAGGCCGTCACAAAGATGATCTGAAACAGCGACGTGCCCACGACCACCTTGGTGGGCATGCCCAACAGGTAGATCATCGCAGGCACCATAATGAATCCGCCGCCGACACCCATGATCGCGGCAAGGACACCGACCAGCACGCCAACCAACAGCGGTGGAATGACCGAGATATAAAGGCCGGACACCCGGAATTTCATCTTGAACGGCAGGTTATGCACCCAGTTGTGCCGCCGCCGTGTTGGAACCGCTGCGCCACCTGCTTTGCCTGCCCGTCGGATCGCATTCAGGCTTTCGATAAACATGAGGCTGCCGATCAGACCCAGGAAGACGACGTAGCAAAGCTGAACCAGCAATTCGACCTGACCCAGTGCTTTGAGATAGTTGAAGATAAAAATCCCAAGCCCGGACCCGATCAGGCCCCCTATGAGCAACACCGTGCCCATCTTGAGGTCCACCGTCTTTCGCTTGAGATGCGCAAGCACCCCTGAAAAGGAAGAGGCAACGATCTGGTTAGCTTCGGTTGCAACGGCAACAGCAGGCGGAATACCGATAAAGAACAGCAGCGGCGTCATCAGAAAGCCGCCGCCCACACCGAACATGCCGGACAGAATACCGACAATCCCGCCCAGCCCCAAAAGAAGGAAGGCGTTCACCGATACTTCGGCGATTGGAAGGTAAATTTGCATGGGCTATTCCGTGGCGCTTGTGCCAGTGGGCTGAGACAAACGCTTTTTTGGTCGCTGAGTCAAACCATCCGGCCTAGAAATTGCTGCAACCGCGAAAAATTCCCCTACGTGGATATAAAGCCAAGCCAGAATTGGACTTACGAAAGGGTCCTGAGGTAGCCGCGCAAAACACTCTCAAGCTTGGCCGCACCGATGGGGGCCATGGCTTTGGTATGCTCATGGCTGATGGCCTCGTCGCTCATCCCCGCCGCCATGTTGGTGATGGTCGAGATGGCAACGGCCTTGAGGCCAAGGAACCGCGCAAGGATCACTTCGGGCACGGTCGACATGCCAACAGCGTCTGCCCCCAGCATTTTGATCGCGCGGATTTCGGCAGGGGTTTCGAAAGATGGGCCGGAATACCACGCGTAGACCCCGTCCCCCATCTCAACGCCCGCGGCTTTGGCGGCGGCGTGTAACGCCTTGCGAATCTCCGGATCGTAGGCGTCCATCATGGGGACAAAGCGGGCGTCGCTTGGCTCTCCGATCAAGGGGTTCAGGCCAGAGAAGTTGATGTGATCTGATAGGCACATGATGGAGCCTGTCGGCATGTCAGGTCGCATTGACCCTGCGGCATTGGTGGCGAGCATTGTGTCGGCACCAAGTGCTTTCAGCACTTCTAGCGGCAAACGCATCGCGTCGCCCTTGCCGCTTTCGTAGTAGTGCGCGCGGCCTCCGAACACAGCGACGCGCATCCCTTCGAGATTACCGATCACAAGGTTCGGGTTATGGCCGGATACGCCTGCGTGCGGAAAACCGGGCAGGTCTGTATAGGGGATGGCAACGCCGTCCACCTCGTTTGCGATATGCCCAAGGCCGGAGCCAAGGATCATCCCGATCCGCACAGGCGTATCACCTGCGCGGTCCCGGATGAGGCTTGCGAGGTCCTCAGCGTTCTTTGACATATGGCTCTCCGCCTGCCCGTGGCGGGATCGCTTTGCCGACGAAACCGGCAAGGATCACAACGGTCAGGATGTAAGGGAGCACGTCCAAGAGTTGTCCGTTCACGCCGAACCCGACAATCCCTTCGACCACGTCTGGGCGCAGTGACATCGCTTGCAGGAAGCCGAACAACAGGCAGGCATAAAGCGCGTACCACGGCCGCCACTTGGCAAAGATCAGGGCGGCGAGTGCGATAAAGCCACGACCGGCGCTCATATCTTTGACGAAGCCTGCTTGAAGAGCGGTCGCCAGATAGGCCCCTGCGATGCCGCAAAGCACGCCGCAGATGCCCACGGCAGCAAAGCGCAACCAGATCACGGACACACCGGCGGTATCAACGGCGGCAGGGTTCTCGCCCACCGCCCGCAGGCGCAGGCCAAAGCGGGTCCGGTAAAGGATCCACCATGTCAAAGGCACAGTCAGAAGCGCGAGATAGACAAGGATCGTGTGTCCTGAAATCAACTCAGAATAGATTGGCCCGATGACGGGGACGTTTGCCATCGCTTCGGCACCCGGAAGCTCGATGGGGTTGAACCGTGCGTCACCTGACAATTGCGGTGTGCGACCGCCTTGCCGGAACCAGCTCTGGGCAACAACAACTGTCAATCCGGCCGCAAGAAAGTTGATTGCGACACCGGAAATCAACTGGTTGCCACGGAACGTGATCGACGCCAGACCGTGGACCACCGACAAGACCATCGACGCCCCGATGCCCGCCAAAAGACCGAGCCAGACACTGCCTGAGACAGCCGCAATGGCACCTGACATGAAAGCGGCTGCCAGCATCTTCCCTTCCAGCCCGATATCAAAAATACCGGCACGCTCGGAAAACAGACCTGCAAGACAGGCCAGAAGGAGCGGTGTCGCCAGACGCAAAGTTGCGTCCAGCATTTGCAGAAGGGTCCCAAAGTCCATTTAGGCTGCTTTCTCCATCAGGAAGGGGAAGAGCGCGAAGAAGCGGTCTGCCACCTCGGGGTTGCGGCGCAAGGCAGCTTCGGCCTGCGCTTGGGTGATTTCAACCGCTTGCGTTTTGTCGCGGCGCAAAAAGAATTGCAGCCCTAACATCGCGTCAAAGCGGTCGTCGGTGATGAACGGATCATGGGGAATGCGGCTCATGATCGCGTTCTCGGATTTGAAAACGCTTGCGGGCTTTCGCAAACCCAACATCGCGACAAGGTAAGGGGGTACTTGGTGATCTGGTGCCTGATCGATCACATGGTGGATCCACTGGTGCAGTTCCTCCATCGAGATCATGCCCAGCGCCAAACAACTGAGTACGAAACCTAAGTCGGCGCCGGTATCGTCTTCGACGCCCACTCTAAACTGTCCTGCCATCATTTTTTGCTCTCCTCATTGATAGGAATAGCCGCTCAAGCGGCATGCGCACCATGTTGTCCAGTGCGCCCGTGAAGAGGATTACCAATGCCTGTATTACGATAATCAGCTCACGGGGGATCGACGTCCAAAGGGCGAGTTCTGCGCCGCCTTGATAGAGGAAGCCGAAAAGAAGCGCGGCCAGAAGAACCCCGAAAGGATGGCTGCGCCCCATCAGTGCGACGGCGATGCCGATAAAGCCCGCCCCCTCCACTGCGTTCAGGACCAGCCGTTCGGCCTCGCCCTGTACGTTGTTGATGGCCATCATGCCGGCGAGTGCGCCTGAGATAAGCATGGAAACCATGATGATTTTGGTCGGGCTGATACCCGCATATTTGGCGGCGGACTCGCTTTCGCCGAAGGACCGGATTTCAAAGCCCAACCGTGTCCGCCAAATAAGCGCCCAAAGCAGCACGCAGGCCGCGAGTGCCACAAAGAACGTGATATTTGCAGGTGCGCCACGGAAGAATGTCGTTTCGCCAAAATTGAACATGTCCTGGAAGGACGGCAGATGCGTTGCTTCGGGGAACTTCGCTGTTGCCGGTTCCATTGAACCGGGCACCTTGAGCGCACCGATCAGGAAGTAGTTGAGAAGCGCTGCTGCCATGAAGTTGAACATGATCGTCGTGATCACGATGTGACTGCCGCGCTTTGCTTGCAGAAACGCCGGGATCGCCGCCCATGCCGCCCCGAACAGGGCTGCCCCGATGGCGGCACCCAGTAGGGCCAGTGACCAATGCGGCCACGGAATAAAGAGGCAGATGATCGCCACACCAAGACCACCAACGAGGGCCTGCCCCTCACCGCCGATGTTGAACATGCGCGCATGGAACGCGATGGCGACAGCAAGTCCTGTGAAGATAAAGTTGGTCGCGTAATAAAGCGTATAGCCCCAACCATAGCTGGACCCCAAAGCCCCGCTGACCATCAGCTTGAGCGCTTCCCAAGGGTTTTCACCAATCGCAAGGATCACCAGCGCCGAAAGGATCGCCGCCAAAAGAATCGAGATCAGCGGGATCAGGATGACATCCGCCCACTTTGGCATCACGTCCATTATGCTGCCTCCCCGCTCATTCCTGCCATCAACAAGCCGAGTTCTTTTTCATCTGTCTTCTCAGGCATGCGTTCGCCCATTATTTTGCCGTCAAACATAACCGCAATCCGGTCAGAGAGGGACAAAATTTCCTC
>CAYLMZ010000104.1:0-8302 GCA_964385035.1 uncultured Loktanella sp. | reverse complement strand
ACAGGATCGGACCACGGATCATTCCAACGATGTCAATCATCGAGATCACCGAGTCCTGTGTCTTTTCTTTGAACAGACCAACGGCGATGTTCACGATACCCGGGATCGAGATCTTCAGTGCCTGTGGCAGGATGATCAGACGCATCGCTTGCGCATAGTCCAGACCAAGGCTGTCTGCTGCTTCATACTGTCCTTTGGGTAGGGCCGCGAGGCCGCCCCGGATCACCTCAGCGATGTAGGCCGCCGAGAACATCGTGATCATGATCACAACGCGCAGGAACAGGTCCACTGTGCTTTCAGGTGGGAAGAAGTATGCAAGCATCACGGATGCGACGAACAACAAGGTAATCAGTGGCACGCCACGGATAAACTCGATGAAGATCACACAAATCCACTTGATCAACGGCATGGATGACTGACGACCCAGCGCGAGTGCGATACCAATCGGCACCGACAAGGACACGCAGGTCACACCCAGCATCATGTTGAGCATAAAGCCCCCCATATCGCGGCTTGGCACTGCTGGCAGCATGGCGTTGTCGCTGGCGCCTTCGGGGATCAGGAACCCACCGATTTGCCACACGATGATTGCCGCGATCACACCACCCAGAAAGCCGAGTGCAAAGCTATCTTTGACGAACCGCGCATAGACAAGGTAGCCAACGATAAAGCCGGCCAATGCAACAATCGGCGCAAGGATCGTGCCACCCCAGATCAGCCAGAAGGCAATGAAGGGATAGAGCGCTGTAAAGATCAGCATCTTGCGTGGCAGGTCAAAGAACAGCACTGGCGCTGCAGCGATTACCAACAAGAGCAAGGCTAGTGTTGGACGCCAGTATTCTTCGGCTGGATAGGCCAAACCAAAGATCAGCTGTGGCCAGCGTTCGGCAATCACCCCGAAACAGGCGCCGGTCGCCCCTTGCAGGATCTCGCGGCATTCCGCGAGACTGCTTGCATTCCAGACCCCGTTAAAGATCCATGGCAACACGCCCGACAGGACCGAAAAGATCACATAGGCCGAGATGATGGTCAGAACCGCGTTTGGAATCGTCGCAAACAGGTTCTCGCGCAGCCACTTGATCACACCACGTTCGGTGGCGGGCGGTGGCAGCTCTGGCAGGCTCTCTGTACGGACGAAGGCGACGGTTTGTGCAGAAGTATCAGACATATCAGCGCTCCTTCAGCTTAACAGAGTTGTTATAGACGTTCATCACAGCCGAAATGATCAGCGAGATTGTGAGATAGAACAGCATCAGCAACAGGATGCATTCAATCGCACGGCCCGTCTGGTTCAACGTGATCCCACCCAGTGTGGCGGTGACGTCAGCGTAGCCCACTGCAATCGCCAGAGAGGAGTTCTTGGTGATGTTGAGATACTGTGAAATCAGCGGCGGGATGATGACCCGCAACGCCTGCGGCAGAACCACCAAAGACATGATGCGGTTGGGGCGCAAACCCAATGAGCCCGCAGCCTCTGTTTGGCCCTTAGAAACCGCCTGAATACCGGCACGCACGTTTTCGGCGATAAAAGCACCGGTATAGATCGAAAGGGCGAACCACAGCGCAATCAATGGCGCGCCGATCTGGATGCCGCCGCGCAGGTTAAAGCGGTTGGCAAGCGGATCAGGCAGATCCCAAGCAAGACCAAGGATGAAGCAAACAATTGTGATCGGCAAAAGCCAGATCGCAAGATTGATCCATAGCGTGTTTGGACGGTCACCTGTCGCTTCTTGCTTTTTGTTGGCATTCGCCGTGACCATGCGCGTTGCAATGTAGGAACCGACCAGCACTGCAATGACGAGCAGCCAGTTCAGGCTGCCACCTAGTCCACCGGTAAAATACGGACCCGGGATGTAGACGCCGCGGTTGGTAAAGGCGAACAGACCAAACAGCATGTCGCGCTCCGGGTCATCGCCCAAATAGGCGCGTGCACCCGGCAGAACCGCTGTCACGATAGTAAAGATAATGATAATCCAGATCAGAACAGGGATATTCCGGAAGATCTCGACGTAGAAAGCCATCAGCTTGCGCACTAGCCAGTTGTTCGAAAGGCGCAAAACGCCTGCAAGAACGCCAAAGACCGTCGCTGTGATACATGCCAAAAACGCGACAAGCAGCGTATTCAGGATGCCGACAATCGCCGCACTCGCATGGCTGGACTGACTGTCGTATTCAATCAGGGTCTGGTTGATGTCATAGCCGGATGGGTTTCCCAAAAAGCTGTAACTGATGTTGAGGCCCGCTTGACGCAAGTTCTCGATCAGGTTGCTTCCCAGATACCAGATCGACAGGGCAAGGAGTATTGCTGCGATGGCTTGGAAAGTCAGTGACCGATAACGCGTGTCATTAAAGAGCATCGATAGACGGAAGGACCCCTGTGGCGGGTCTGTGATCGACGACATATGTGTTTCCCCGTTTCTGGACGCTTATTTTTTATCGGCTGATTTTTCAGCTCGTTTGCGTCAGATTTTTGGTCGTATTGGTGAAAGGGCGCGGTCGTAACCGCGCCCTTTGATCTTTCAGGTTTTCCTTAGCGGAAAGGTGGTGAGTAGAGCAGACCACCGTCTGTCCACTGTGCGTTCAGACCGCGCGCCAGACCGATTGGTGTGTTCTCACCAATGTTCTGCTCGAACAGTTCTGCGTAGTTACCACCAGCGGCAATCGCCATCATCGCCCAGTTTGGCTCAAGGCCAAGCATCGCGCCCAGTTCACCTTCGGTGCCCAGCAGGCGGTTTACTTCTGGGTTGTTGGTTGGTGCTGCTGCCAGCTCTTCGATGTTGGCAGATGTCACACCCAGCTCTTCAGCTGTGATCAGTGCGTTCAGTGTCCAACGAACAACGTCGCCCCAGTCATTGTCGCCGTGACGTACCAGCGGGCCGAGTGGCTCTTTGGATACGATTTCTGGCAGCAGGATGTGCGCGGATGGATCCTCGAAGGATGCACGTGTCGCGGCCAGACCGGATGCGTCAGTTGTGTAAACGTCGCATGCGCCAGCAAGATACTGCTGCTGTGCTTCGGCGTTGGTTTCGATTGGCACTGGCTCATAGCTGATGTTGTTGGAACGGAAGAAGTCCGCCAGGTTCAGCTCTGTTGTCGTGCCTGTCTGGATGCAGACAGTCGCGCCATCGAGTTCTTTTGCAGAAGAAACACCGAGGTCACGTGGGACCATGAAGCCCTGACCGTCGTAGTAGTTGATGCCGACGAATTCGAACTTCAGGTCAACGTCGCGGGAGAATGTCCATGTGGTGTTACGTGCCAGCATGTCGATTTCACCGGAAGCCAGCGCTGTGAAGCGGGTCTTACCTGTTGTTGGTACGAACTCAACAGCGTTGGAATCGCCAAGTACAGCAGCAGCGACAGCGCGGCATACGCCGACGTCGAAGCCTTCCCATACGCCTTCAGCGTTTGGTGCAGCGAAGCCAACCAGACCGGTTGTCACGCCGCAGTTCAGAACGCCACGTTCGCGAACGTCATCAAGCGTTGCAGCCGATGCAGTTGATGCAGCCAGACCAGCAACAGCGAGTGCGCCGTAAAATGCGGTTTTTTTCATTTTTACCTCTTCCTGAGTTGCCACCCCAAAGGGTGATCGAATTTTTGCCGTCCCGATAGACAGTCATGTGAATGAGACAGTACCTCCCGTCTCAGTGCACCAAGACTTTGGTTATTCGGGCGCGGAGTCAAGGCCGTATGCCGCAAATCACGCAGCATTTGGTGGAAAATTAGGCATTTTTCACGGAGTCTGCACTGAATTGTAGTCTTCGGTTTAACGTTGTGCGAGCCGGTAAAACCGGACGGCATCGAAAAACGCAGCCTGTTTGGCGTTTTCGGCCAGCGTTGCTTCTTCGTCTTCGCCCCATTGCTCAATTTGCCAATGTTCATCGATCCGGGACAATCGCCATGCATCATCTTCACTGATCGCGGATTTGGTCACAGCAAGCGCCAAGACAAGAGACCCCGTAATGCTGATCAGGTCGTGGACAGCCGCAAGAGAAAAGTCATCAAATGCCGCTACCTCATCGCGCAAGAGGGTCAATGCCTGCGCGGTCTGGGGGACATGCATCACCCCTTCCCCCACGAACAACCGCGCACCCAACGCATTGGCAGCCCAATCAAGCATCGGGTCCCAATTTTCGGCCTGTCGTGTGATCAACGCCTCTGGACCTGCGGCGCGGTAGCACAGCAAGTCACTATCCCCATATTCTGACAACAGCGCGACCACCTCTTCACGCTGCATGCGCACCTTGTCGATGGCCGCATTTGCCCCTTTGGTCACAGGCATAGTGGCGGGGTCGACCTCGGTTTCCTGCGCATCCCATTCCGCAGCGATGGCCTCAGCCATTGAGCGGGTGGGCACGATCAGGGGAGCCTTGGCAGGGGTGCGAACAGAGCGACCATCAAGCTCAACCGCAAAGCCGTCCTCTGCCGCAACAACGGCGGCTTGTTTCCAAAATCTCTTTGGTTTCCAATCACTCATAGCGTCACACGTCCAATAGGTTGTCCACGGCGGGGACCATATCTGCAAATGTTTCGATCATCATGTCGGGCATCAGATGCGCAGCCGGGTGATATCCCCAAGGCACCCCGATTGTCCTGATGCCTGCAGCACGGGCCATGTCCATATCAAAGGTTGTATCCCCGACCATCACGGCACGATGCTGCATGACACCTGTTTCATTCAACGCCGTCAGGATCATTGAGGGGTTCGGCTTTGACGGGTGATGATCAGCGACCTGTTCACTGTGGAAAACGCCTGTCAGACTGTGGCGTTCAAGCACTTTGTCCAAACCACGGCGGGACTTTCCCGTCGCGACGGCCAGCAAAGTATCATCTCGCGCAAGCAAAGCATCAATCGCATCTCGCGCACCGGGAAAAAGTGGCCCCATCTCTTTCATCTCGGCCCGCAATCCGACGAAGGCATCTTTATAGGCTTCAACCAAGCGAGCTTGTTGGGCGGCACCAGCATCCGGGCAAAGTCGGGCAAAAGCTTCGGCCAAGGATAAGCCGACAATAGAAAGGACCTCTGCACGCGAGGGCATTTCCAGCCCTTCGGCGGCAAAGGCACGGGTCATCGCGGCCATGATCTCGGCCTGACTGTCGACGAGGGTGCCGTCGACGTCGAATATCACCAGACGCAGATCACTCATCAGGCATGTTGAAGGGATCGACAGGGGCGTGGCCCACAACCCATCCTACGTAGTCCCATGTGTGCTGCATATGATCAGGGATCGGGGCCGTCAGATGGAGGGTTGCACCGGTGGCCGGATGTTCGATCGTCAGGCTACGCGCATGCAGATGCAACTTGCGCCCGATCTCGGACCCCATGCCAGCGCCCCACCCGTCGCCCAAGTTTTCTTGGCTTGAGCCGCCATATTTGCCATCACCCACAATCGGATGCCCTATCTCGGCCATATGGGCGCGCAACTGGTGGGTGCGGCCCGTGATTGGGACCAAAGCACACCAGGCCGCGCGGCTGGCAAGCTGATCCATCACAGCGTAGTCCGACGTCGCGCGCTTGGCCCCTTCGACCGTGTCGATGTCGCGGGGGTGCACACAGCGCATCTTTTCATTCTCGCCACCCCGCCCATGACCGGGGGCTTTCACGAGGCCATATTTGATCGTGCCCGCGCGCGGATGGGGAACCCCCGCAACTGCGGCCCAATAGATTTTGCGGGTCTCGCGGTGCTTAAGGTTCTCGGTCAGTTTCTTGGCCATCAACCGCGTGCGCGCCAGCAGCAAGACACCGGATGTGTCCTTGTCCAACCGATGCACCAGACGGGGTTTTTCGTCGTAGTCATACATCAACGCCTCAGACAGCCCATCCACATGGCGGGTTGTCTTGGAGCCACCTTGCGTCGCGAGACCCGGCGGTTTGTTGATCGCGATGATATGGTCGTCTTTGTAGATGACACAGGACTGGATGAATTTGGCATCCGCCTTGGTGATCCCGCGTTTGGCAAGGGCCTTCGCGGCCTCGGCCTCTTCCACGGAAGGTAGCGGCGGAATGCGGATCTTCTGGCCGCTATCAAGCCTTGTGTTGGGCTTCACGCGACCGCCATCGACGCGCAACTCACCCTTGCGGCACATCTTTTCAATCCGGCCTTGGGTCAGATGCGGGAACAGCCGGCGCAGGTAGCGATCAAGGCGCTGTTCAGCGTCTTCTGGGCCGATAACCCTGTTTTGCACACCACTCATGCCCAAATCCCCCGAGCCAAAAAGACGCCGGCCGCCACGGCAAATAAGGAAGCGAAGACAGACACAGCAACATAAGTTGCAGCAGCACCGATCTGGCCGCGCTCGAACAGAGTGAACGCCTCAAGTGAAAAGGCCGAAAATGTTGTGAACCCGCCCAAGAGCCCTGTCATAAACAACGGGTTCAAATGCGACAGCCCCTTATGGAAAGACCACACCACCACAATCCCCATCAAAAAACTGCCGATGATGTTCACGGCGATGATCGCAACCGGAAACCCCTCGCGCACGAGCATCAGGCCCAGACCAAAACGGCCCGCCGATCCGATTGCGCCACCAAGGGCGACCAAGAGGAGGTTTGTGATCATGGGCGTGCCATCGCGCGTTGCGGGTAGATTGTCAATTCTTGGCCCGCTTGGCGCGCAGGCCTGCGAAGTAATCGACGCGCTTTTTCAACTCGCGCTCAAACCCGCGATCAACCGGCGTGTAGTAGACCCCGCGTTTCATGCCGTCAGGGAAATAGTTCTGGCCGCTAAAACCATCCTCCGCGTCGTGGTCATAGGCATAACCTGCCCCAAACCCTTGTTCTTTCATCAACGTCGTTGGTGCATTCAGGATGTGGGCGGGCGGCGGTTCTGAACCGGTTTGTTTGGCTGCCTTCATTGCCCCCTTGTAGGCCACATAGGTCGCGTTCGATTTCGGCGCGAGGGCGAGATAGGTGACCGCTTGCGCCAATGCCAACTCGCCCTCAGGGCTGCCGAGGCGCTCGTAGGTTTCCCACGATTGCAGACAGACCGCCTGCGCTTGCGGATCAGCAAGCCCGATATCCTCGACCGCCATGCGGGTGATGCGGCGCGCCAGAAAGCGCGGGTCCTCACCCCCTGCCAGCATCCGTGCAAACCAATAGAGCGCCGCGTCAGGGTCTGATCCACGGACGGATTTATGCAAAGCGCTGATCAGATTGTAATGCTCGTCACCGGATTTGTCGTATTTGGTCGCCCGCTTCATCAGGCGTTTGGTCAGCGCCTCGCGATCCAGCTTTGTGTCGGTCTTCCAAGCGGCAACTTGCTCAATAAGATTCAACAATGCGCGGCCATCACCATCGGCCATCTCAAGCAGCGCTTCCCGCGCGGGCCCATCCAGCGGCAATGCCTTGCCCAACTCTTTCTCGGCGCGCTGCACCAGCAGTTCAAGGTCTTTGAAATCCAACCGTTTGAGGATGAAGACCTGCGCGCGGCTGAGCACGGCGGCGTTCAACTCAAAGCTTGGGTTCTCGGTCGTAGCGCCCACCAGCAGAATCGTGCCGTCTTCCATATGGGGCAGGAACCCGTCTTGCTGGGCTTTGTTGAAACGGTGGATCTCATCCACGAACAAGAGCGTGCCCTTGCCGTTCTGGCGGCGCATCTTGGCGGCTTCAAAGACTTTGCGCAGTTCGGGAACGCCTGTGAAAATGGCGCTGATCTGCACGAAATGCAGATCGGTCTCATCAGCCAACAGGCGCGCGATCGTCGTTTTGCCGACGCCCGGTGGCCCCCAGAAGATCAGTGACGACAACGACCCAGAGGCGAGCATCGTGCCCAGCGGCGCATCTGGGCCGAGCACCTGTTCCTGACCGATCACATCCGCCAGCTTTTGTGGCCGCAACCGATCCGCCAGCGGACGCGGGCCGGTTGGGGCAGATGAAGGAGCGCTGTCAAAGAGATCGGGCATAGGGATACAATATGGGTTCGCAGGAAAAGCGAAAGCCCCGCCGGTTCAGGCAGGGCTTTGCAAAATCTAGATTGAAGAGAGTTTACTCTTCTTCAGCTTCCAGCGCGTCCAGACGGGCTTTGTCAGCCGCACCTTTGGCATCAACGTCGCGGTCAACGAATTCGATGATGGCCATTGGCGCCATGTCGCCGTAGCGGAAGCCGGCCTTCATGATGCGGATGTAGCCACCCTGACGCTCTGCATAGCGTGGGCCAAGGACGTCGAACAGCTTAGCGACGTGCATGTCCTGCTTGAGCTGTGCAGCAGCCTGACGACGTGCGTGCAGATCGCCGCGCTTGCCCAATGTGACAAGCTTTTCAACGACGCGGCGCAGTTCTTTCGCCTTTGGCAGTGTTGTTTTGAT
>CAYLMZ010000103.1:0-8339 GCA_964385035.1 uncultured Loktanella sp. | reverse complement strand
CATACCGGGTTCCAGCAACCCATTTAACTCGTGCATCGCTTCATCCTCTGCAATCGGTGTCCGTCATGTCATCTGATCTTGCGACATTGGTCGGTTCGCGCATTTGCCATGACCTTATCAGCCCAATTGGGGCAATCAGCAATGGGGTCGAGCTTTTGGGCCTCACAGATGGGTCAACGGGGGCTGAAATGGCGCTGATCCAGCAAAGCGTCGACAATGCAGCCTCCAAGATCAAGTTCTTCCGGATCGCTTATGGTACTGCAAAATCTGGGCAATTGGTCGGTCAGGCAGAGATCGGAACAATCCTGCGGGCTTTGGCTGAAAATGGGCGGCTATCCTATGATTGGCAAGTTGCGGGGGACCAACCGCGCCCTTTGGTGCGTTGTGCTTTTCTGACCTTGCTCGTGATCGAGACGGCCCTGCCATTGGGCGGAGAGATCACGATCAGTCAGACAGATAGCGGCTTTCAGTTTGTGGCGAAGGCAAAGCGCCTGGCTCTTGATCAGGCGAAATGGGACGGCTTGCAAACCCGCATTGCCATCGAACAGCACGATGCTGCACATGTCCAATTCGCGTTGCTTCCGCCGCTGCTATCCGATCTTGGTCGAACCCTGCGCTATCATCACGATGAAAACGCACTGACCGTCACATTCTAGGGCCGGATCGTGCCGTCGCCGGTCACCAGATACTTGAAGCTGGTCAGTTGGACAGCGCCCACCGGACCGCGCGCATGCAACTTGCCGGTCGCGATGCCAATTTCAGCCCCCATCCCAAATTCGCCGCCGTCGGCAAACTGTGTCGACGCGTTGCGCATCAAGATCGCACTGTCGAGCTGCTGAAAGAAGGTCGCAGCGGTTGCATCGTTTTCGGTGATGATCGCATCAGTGTGGTTTGATCCGTATTGGCGGATATGGGCAATTGCACCTGTCACGCCATCTACGATTCTGGCGGCAATGATCATGTCCAGAAATTCTTGGCCAAAATCATCCGGCTTTGCTGCAATCGTACCAGACGTTTGGGCAAGTGCGCCGTCTGCACGCACCTCAACACCGGCCTCAAGCAGATCGCGGGTCAGAATGTCGCCGTGCTTGTCGTAAAAGCCTTGATCGACCAACACTGTCTCGGCGGAACCACAGATGCCAGTCCGGCGGGTCTTGGCGTTGAGCAAGACGCTGCGCGCCTTTTCAAGATCGGCATCGGCATCCACATAAACATGGCAAATGCCCTCAAGATGGGCAAAGACCGGGACGCGGGCTTCACGTTGCACAAGACCGACCAGGCCCTTGCCGCCGCGCGGCACGATGACGTCCACATGATCGGTTGCCTGCAACATCGCCGAAACAGCAGACCGGTCACGGGTGGGGATCAACTGGATTGCGGCCTCTGGCAGGCCTGCCGCTTTCAACCCTGTGACCAGACAGGCATGGATGGCCGTACTGGAATGAAAGCTCTCGGAGCCGCCGCGCAAAATGACAGCATTGCCTGACTTCAGGCAGAGTGCGCCCGCGTCAGCGGTCACATTCGGGCGGCTTTCATAAATGACACCGATGACCCCAATCGGTGTGCGCACCCGCTGAATGTGTAGACCACTGGGCTGGGTCCATTCCTCGGTCACAGCACCAATCGGATCATCCTGTCCAGCAACAGCCCGAAGGCCATCGACGATGCCCTGAATGCGAGCCTCATCCAGCATCAGGCGATCCATCATCGCAGGTGACAGGCCCTTTTCGGCCCCGAACGCCAAATCGTCCTTGTTGGCAGCTATGATATCGGCACGGGCCGCCCACACAGCATCAGCAGCAGCCGTGAGCGCCTTTGACTTGGCCTCAGCCGATGCCGTTGCGAGTATCGTTGCCGCAGCGCGTGCATCTGCGCCGATCTGGGCCATCATTGGTCCGATTGCATCGTGATCATTCATCACATCTTCCTCTCAAAGCACCATATCATCGCGGTGCATCAAAGCTGCACGCCCTTCATACCCAAGCACCGCTGCAATGTCAGCCGATTGTCTGCCCATGATCTGCCGGGCCTCAGCGCTGGTGTAGCGGATCAGCCCCTGCCCCAGTTGAATGCCCGTCTCATCTGCAATCGCGACCAGATCGCCGCGCCCAAAACTACCATTCACTGACGTGACCCCAGCAGGCAAAAGGCTCTTGCCGCGCTTCAGCGCCGCTGCGGCACCGGCGTCCACTGTGACAGAGCCTTTCGGCTTCATCGCTGCAATCCAACGTTTACGCGCGACCTGAGGGTCCGTCTGGGCTGTAAACCACGTCGCTTTTTCGCCCTCTTCCAAGCGGCGTAAAGGATGGAGCGCGCTGCCATGACAAATGGCCATCGCGCAGCCACCGTCTGTTGCCATACGGGCGGCCATAATCTTGGTGATCATGCCACCCTTCGACAGGCCTGATCCGGCATCGCCGGCCATTGCTTCGATCTCTGGGGTGATGGCATCAACAAGAGGCAAGTGCCGCGCGGCGGGGTCGATCTTGGGATTGCCCGTATACAGCCCATCCACATCCGACAGCAGGACCAGTTGATCGGCCCCGACCGTCACAGCGACCTGTGCTGCCAGCCGGTCATTATCACCATAGCGGATTTCATCAGTCGCAATCGTGTCGTTCTCATTCACGATAGGGGTCACGCCCAGACCCAACATCGTCTCCATCGTAGCGCGAGAGTTTAGATAGCGGCGGCGATCTTGTGAATCCTCTAACGTGACAAGGACCTGACCCGTCACGATATCATGCGGGGCCAGCGCCTCTTGATAGGCACGGGCCAATCGGATCTGACCAACAGAGGCAGCCGCCTGCGATTGTTCCAGCGGCAAAGCCGCAGTTGGTAGGCCCAGAATACCCCGCCCCAAGGCGATTGATCCTGACGAGACAACGATCACATCCGTGCCCCGCTTGCGCATACGGGCGATATCTTCGGCCAGTGACAAAAGCCATTCTTGGCGCAGCGCGCCGGTTTCACTGTCGACCAAAAGCGCCGAACCGATCTTAATGACAAGGCGCTTGGCGGTTGTCAGGGCTGCCATGGTTCAGCCTCGCCTGTTGCATCCTCCGCAGCCTTGCGGTGGCGAAGCCTGTCTTCATCAATTTTTTCACGCAAAGCCCGCAACACATCCGGAATACCCTCACGGCTTACGCCGGACATCTGCATCACCGGACCTTCGGCCACAGCTGCGATCTCCTCTCTGAGGAATTCACGCTCTTCCTCATCCAACGTATCAATCTTGTTGAGGACCGTGATCCGCGGCTTGTCAGCCAAGTGACCGCCATAGGCTTCGATTTCGCCAATGATCTTCGTCAGATCACCGGCCGGATCGCCGGATGTGCCATCAATCAGGTGCAACAGGACAGCACAGCGTTCGACATGTCCAAGGAACATGTCCCCCAGACCTTTGCCCTCGCTTGCGCCCTCGATCAGCCCGGGAATGTCCGCCACGACAAATTCAACTTCATCAATGCCAACAACGCCAAGATTGGGGACCAATGTTGTAAAGGGATAATCGGCAACCTTGGGACGGGCATTCGATGTGGCGGCAAGGAAGGTCGACTTACCGGCATTCGGCATACCCAACAGGCCCACGTCAGCGATCAATTTCAAGCGCAACCAGATTGTGCGTTCAATCGCTTCCTGCCCGGGGTTTGCACGGCGTGGCGCTTGGTTGGTGGCGGTCTTAAAGCGCAGATTGCCCCACCCCCCGTTACCACCTTTTGCAATGACGATGCGCTGCCCGACCTCGGTCAGGTCAGCAATCACGGTTTCTTCGTCTTCATCAAGGATTTCAGTGCCTACGGGAACGCGCAGGACTTTATCGTCCCCGTCCTTACCGGTGCGCTGACTCCCCATACCGTGCTGCCCGTTGCCTGCATAAAAATGCTGTTGATAGCGAAAATCGATCAGCGTGTTGAGGCTATCAACAGCCTCGACCACGACATCACCACCGCGACCACCGTCGCCGCCATCAGGGCCACCGTATTCGATGAACTTCTCACGTCGGAACGAGATACAGCCCGCGCCACCGGCACCAGACCGGATGTAAACCTTGGCGAGATCGAGAAACTTCATGGAATTGGCTTTCTTCAGCGGTATGAGCGCAGGCGATAACCTACTGGGCAGCGGTTCTCAAGCGTTCCCATACCTTCCGCTCAAGTCGCTGATGATGGACCAAGGTCGGTCGTCTGCGTGCCTTCGCGCGCAGGTAGCGGGTTTGCCAGTGAAAGAAGCCTAGTTTTTGCAACACATGATAGGACGCAGCATTATCGCCCCATGTAGACGCGGTGATATAACCGCGCTGCGTGGTTACGAAAGCATGATCCACTGCCTTTCGCGCCGCCATGCTAACAATCCCACGTCCATGAAGATTTGGCGACAGGACATAGCCCAAGTCTCCACCTGTCACGCCAACGGTCCCGCAAAGATGATCTTGGATACAAATGGCCCACAAGAACCCGTCGCCACCATACGGATTGGCGCGCAAACGTGTGAATGCCGGATCAGGCGGCCATGGCCAACCACCAAGTTGCCGAACGACGTTCCAATCACTCATCAACCTGTGAAGCGCATCAAAATCCTCAGGGCGGACGTTGCGATAGGTTACATCCATCATCGCGCCATCCTGCGCAATGCGATGTAGCCGCAGGTCGCCTGACCTGATGCTAGCTTGCAAGCTTCATTGTATAGGTCCATGTCGGCACCGTCGCATTGCGCGACACCGAAAAAGCTTCGGCATCGCCGAGATAGTCAAACCCGCAATTCGTCAGCACGCGGGCTGATCCGGGGTTGTCCTGAAAAACTTCGGCAAAGATACGATCCGAATGGTGCGGGTTGGCCGCGATCAAGGCACGCACTGCCTCTGTGGCGAACCCTGTGTTCCAGAAAGCGGGTGCAATCCAGTAAAACACCTCTGACTGGGCGCGGTCCATGCGTTCAAGGCTGATCAGGCCCAAGGCCTCAGCATGGCCATGGGCAGAGCCGTCGATGACCCAAACATCTTCGGTGCGGTCTGGCTGTGATGCACGATCAATCATTGCCTCAACAGTGCCAGGTGGAAGGGGGTGCGGCATTGCACGGGTGCCACGGGCCACGCGGTCATCACCTGCATACATGGCAATCAAACCAGCATCTGATTTGCGCAAAGGTCGCAAAACAAAACGGCTCGCCTCGATGGTGTCCTGAACTGTGATCTCTTCATGCAGCATTGTTTCCCCTCCTTGAAAACAACTATGGTCCCACCCCTATCCTCATATGATGGCAAAACCATGAAACAAAAAGGGGACCGGTTTTCACCGATCCCCTCAAATGTGTTACCTGAGACTTTCGGCTTATTCAGCGGCCTCCGCCACAGGGAGAACCGAAATAAAGGTGCGGCCCTTGAGGCCTTTGTGGAATTTCACAGCGCCGTCGACGGTTGCAAAGATTGTGTGATCCTTGCCCATGCCTACGCCAGTGCCTGGCCACATCTTTGTGCCACGCTGGCGCATGATGATGTTGCCGGGAACGACAGCTTCGCCGCCGAATTTCTTGACGCCAAGACGGCGACCAGCTGAGTCGCGTCCGTTACGGGATGAGCCGCCTGCTTTTTTATGTGCCATTGGTTACTCTCCTTAGCCTTTTGCCAGCTCAGCCGCTTGGGCGATCCAGCCTTCACGTTCGATGCGGCCTTTGAACGACAGTTTCTCGTCCATAGCAGCAACATCTTCTTCGGTCCATGCTGCGATCTGGGCGAAAGTTGTCACACCAGCTTCGAGCAGTTTCTTCTCAAGTGCCGGGCCAACGCCTGACAGCTTTTTCAGATCATCGCCACCAGCGGCAGCTTCAGCCTTTGGTGCAGCGGCCTTCTTAGGGGCTGCTTTCTTGGCCGCAGGCTTTGCAGCAGGCGCAGGCGCCGCAACAACACCGGCACCGGATACAGCAGCCATCACACCAGACTTTTCCGCACCTTTTTCAAGGATCTCGGAAATACGGACCAGTGTCAGTTGCTGACGGTGGCCTTTCTTGCGCTGCGAGCTGTGCTTACGGCGACGCTTGACGAAGTTGATCGTCTTTGGGCCTTTGATCTGGTCAATCACCTCGGCCTGGACGCCAGCGCCCTCAACCAAAGGTGTGCCCACTGTGGAGCCGACCATAAGAATCTCGTTGAATTGAACTTTATCACCGGCATTGGCTGCCAGCTTTTCGACGCGCAGAACGTCGCCAGCTGCGACTTTGTACTGCTTGCCGCCGGTCTTAAGAACCGCAAACATATGGTTTTCCTTCATTTTCCGCGTCTCTGAGGCCCCGGTTTCATCCGGTGTTTGGTACCTGTGAACAGCGCGCCCTTGGGCGAATTTAAGCTTATGCCCCCGCAAGTCCCTTGCAGAGATGGCGGCTTATCTGACCAATACCCTTGTAAGTCAAGACAAAAACAAGAGCAGAACCACATGTTTCGCGCCGTCATCGCCATGGTCCCCCTTGCCGCCTGTTCAGGGCAAGCCAATCACCTTGGCAATCCTTTACTGCTTCCCATCTCAGGCCTGAGCACTGCGGCCGACAATGCAATCTACAACGAAAGACGCGGCGCGGTAGAGGTCTTTGTCAAATCGAACCATCCGCAGCTGATTAACGAGATCGCGAAAGGCGGTGGCGCAACACTCAATGAAGCGATGGACAAAGCACTCATTCCGACAGGCGATCGCCCTGCCCGCTTGATCCAGCTTCAATCAGATCTCGATCTCTACAGAACCGCTCCGGGTGCGCTTGTGACCGCTTTGATGGTCTACGGCAGCTAGAAGCCAGCGAGCAAAGAGTCGCGACGCGCCACCAGATCCCAGAACGCCTTCGACCGTGCCACCTGCTCTGCAACATCATCCGGCATGCCCCGCGCGCGCATCCGCGCATCCAAAGCCGTCGGATAGCCCGACATCATCGGCGGCGGGCTGACCATCGGTGAGATATCAACGTAACTGTCTTCGGCCCCTGCCGGACATCCGCGCGTCAGGCTTCCCGGCACGCGGCGATCCTCTTCCTCAAGCGCTGCGGCGGCAGCAAAATAGATCGCGCACTCACGAAACGCGAGCTCTGCCTGACCGGGATCATCTGCGGGCAAGTCAGGTTCTTGGCCAACAGGTGCGGTATCAAGGCATGCCGCCAAGACAAGTGGTACAAGCAGCGCAGGGCGTAGGGTCGTCACGTCAGAATCCTTTTTGCAACAAGTTAACACGCCCAACAGCAGCGCCAACCTCTTCTAAAGATCATAGTTCTTGCGTCACCATAAACCGTGACGATGCCAGACCCAACGCGCGCGAGATGTCTTCAAACATCCCATCGAAAGACAGGAACAGCGCATCATTCAGATCCTGGCCGGCCTCTGTCTGCATGAATGCCTGATACGCGGCCAAGTCATCATCCGAAAGCGGCTGATAGGCCAATAGCAGGAACGAATAGACCCACTCGGTCGTGTTTGCCCTGATCTCGGGTTCTTGCGTCCAGACGTCCTGCAAAGCGGTATCCGCTGTCACCCCTGGCGGCATGACGCCGCCATCGATAAGACCCATGTAAAAGGCATAGCTTGAGTTCAATGCACCAACGACATTCGATTCAATCAGATCATTGGTCTCTACGATTTCCTTCACGGCCAGATAGCGTGGCGTTTCATCCATGATTTGCAAGGCTGCGGCTTCTTTGCTGGCTTCCTCAACCTCTTTGTCTAACAGGGCGCGGCGGGCGCTGATTTCAAGCGCCACGATATTCGCACCCCTGTCAGAGGTGAAAAAATCGAGCATCAGATCAAGGTCGTCGTCAGCAATCGCTTCGCCGAAGGCGCCGCGGACCTCTTCGTTCATGGTTTCCAGATCATAGATCATCGAAACCGCGGCACGCCAATCTGCGCTCACACCACCCGGCAGCATTTCGGTGCCAAGTTCATCGCCGTAAGCGACCCCTTCCTCGCGCATGATCTCAATGATCGCAGGCAGGCCAAGCGCATCATAGAGCGCATCTATCTGCGCATCATTGTCTTGGGCAAAAAGCGGGGCTGCAAAACTCGCCACGGCAAAGGTCAACGTCGTCGTCAGGCGCATAAAGATTTTCCATTCAATAGCAGAACCTCTCAAACCTAGGTTCACAGGCACCCCAAGCCAAGACCACCCACGCAAATGTCAGGATGTAGGTTATTTGCCACTTGCGAAGACATGCCAAGCGCAGTAACCCCGCCCCGACCCCCGCGGAGAGGTGCCGGAGTGGTCGAACGGGGCGGTCTCGAAAACCGTTGTGCCTTTACGGGTACCCAGGGTTCGAATCCCTGTCTCTCCGCCAATTCACAGGCAAGTATCAAACCATCCGGCTGCGCCTTA
>CAYLMZ010000102.1:0-8401 GCA_964385035.1 uncultured Loktanella sp. | reverse complement strand
GGCGACGTACCTGGCATTGTTTATGGTGGTGGCGCAGAGCCCCAATCCATCAGCATCCCATTCAACTACCTGCTGACCATGCTGCGCAAAGGCCGCTTCATGTCCACGCTTTTCAACCTCAAGATTGAAGGTCAGGAAGACGTGCGCGTGATCTGCCGTGGCGTCCAGCGCGACGTTGTCAAAGACTTGCCTGTGCACATCGACCTGATGCGCCTGAAGCGCACAAGCCGTGTGAAGCTGTTTGTCCCTGTTGAGTTCCTCAACGCTGACACAGCACCCGGCGTCAAAAAGGGCGGCGTTCTGACTGTCGTTCGTCCTGAAATCGAGCTTGAAGTGCTGGCCGGTGACATCCCGGAAGCGATCGAAATCGATCTGGCCGAAGCTGAAATGGGTGACACGATCTCCATCAGCAACGTGACGCTGCCAGAAGGTGCGACACCGACAATCGACCGTGACTTCGTGATTGCCAACATCTCTGCACCTCGCACGATGTCTGCCGGTGATGATGAAGACGGCGAAGAGGGTGGAGAAGAAGCCCCGGCAGAAGACGCTGCCGAAGAATAATCCGGCATCTTTGCGGATACTCAAAGGGCGCCCCTTCAGGGCGCCCTTTTTGTTTTGACCGCTGGCCCCTGTCTTGTGGGACGGGTATGTTATGGGCATGAAACTCATAGTAGGCCTCGGCAATCCCGGCGCGAAATACGCGCGCAACCGTCACAACATCGGCTTTATGGCGATGGATCAGATTGCGTCAGATCACGGCTTTAGTGGCTGGCGCGCGAAATTTCAGGGGCAGATCAACGAAGGCCGCTTTGGATCCACGAAAGTTACCTTGCTGAAACCGGAAACCTTTATGAACCTGTCCGGGCAATCCGTTGGCGCCGCGATGCGCTACCTCAAAATTGATCCGGCGGACGTGATCGTCTTTCATGACGAGATTGACCTCGCCCCCGGAAAAGTGCGCCTCAAGTCAGGCGGCGGGCATGCTGGGCACAACGGACTGCGCTCTATCCACGGACATATTGGGCCAGACTATGATCGCGTGCGATTGGGCGTGGGCCATCCGGGGCACAAAGATGCCGTGCCGGGCTATGTGCTGCGCGATTTTCCGAAAGCTGATGCTGAATGGCTTGATGATCTGATGCGCGGCATTGGTGATGGCGTGGCAGATCTGGTCGCGGGTGACGGAGCAAAGTTTCTCAATGCCATTGCGCTGCGCGTTGCTCCGCCGCGGTCATCCAAGTCAGCCCCCAAGCCAAAGCCGCAAGTGGAGCAAGAACAGGCGAAAGATGCCGAAGATAGCCGCTCGCCCCTGCAAAAGCTGGTGGATCGGTTCAAATGATCCCCGCTCACGTGGCTGCGGCGTTTCAACAGCAATCGGTGGCATGTAGCAATCTCGGCTCGCCCTTTATGGGACAGCTGATGCGGCTTTGCGCGACGCAGAACTGGCCCGCCGGTCCAATGCGTGACCGCATTTTCGGCTGGACAGGGGACATCGGGCCCGCAAGCCAGTCGGTGCCCCTACGCTTGGCCGGGGCATTGCACGCGCTGCACCTGACGGGAAACGCGACGCTTGGAAAAGTGTATCCACCAGAGACGGTCGATGATGACACCCTTTGGCACGCTGTCTCGATCGTTCTGCAACAAGAGGCTACTCACCTTGACCGGTGGCTCGACAGTGCGCCGCAAACCAACGAGGTGCGCCGGTCCGCAACGCTGATCGCGATTGGGCATACGTTGGCTGACCGGTTCGATCTGCCCATGCGCACCACAGAACTCGGTGCCAGTGGCGGGCTCAACCTGCATTGGGACGACTATGCAATGATCGCTGGGGAAAAACGCTTTGGGCCAGCGCGGGCCGCCCTCACGCTACAGCCGGAATGGTCCGGCTCCCTGCCCCCCGATGCGCGCCCCAAGGTGACTGCAAGACGGGGCATCGACCTTAATCCGCTTGATCCAGCTGACCCGAATGACGCGCTGCGGCTTCAGGCCTATCTTTGGCCCGACCAACCACACAGGCTGGCATTGACCCGTGCTGCCATCGCCGCAGCAAAGACACCCGTGTCGCAGGGCGATGCTGTTGCCTGGCTGACAGAACGACTGGACCATGAAGCCGGAACATTGCATCTGATTTACTCCACCGTGGCGTGGCAATATTTTCCCAAAGCCGCGCAAGAGCGTGGCACACGCGCGATCGAGGCCGCAGGAGCACAAGCGACACCTGACACACCTTTGGCATGGTTCGGCATGGAAAATGACGGGGCGGGTCGCGGTGCGGCGCTGACACTACGACTGTGGCCCGGTAATGTGGTGTTCGATCTGGGACGTGCCGACTTTCATGGGCGCTGGATCACCTGGAAAGGCATGGCCTAGCGACTGGCCAACCCGGTCCCGCCCGCTAGGTCATGTGGCAAGGAGACAGCACATGGAAAAAGACCCTTCTTTCAATGTTCTTGGCGGCGCGCTTGCGACCTGTTCGACAGATCCTATGACCGGATTTTTTCGCAACGGTGCATGTGACACCTGCGCAGCAGATGGCGGAAGCCATACCGTCTGTGCCGTCATGACAGCGGAATTCCTCGCTTTTTCAAAATACGTCGGCAATGACCTGAGCACACCGCGTCCGGAATATGGTTTTGCAGGGCTAAAGCCCGGGGATGGATGGTGCCTGTGTGCCAGCCGGTTCCTGCAAGCCCACGAAGAAGGCTGCGCACCGCAGGTCAACCTCGCAGCGACCCATGTTCGCGCGCTCGATATCGTGCCGATTGATGTGCTGCGCGCGCATGCGCTGGACGATGAAATCGGCTGACGTCAGGCCATCAACTCATCAATAAACAAGCTCAGCAGTTGTAGACGACCGCTGACACCGGCTTTGCGATAGATCGCATTAGTCTGTGCCTTGATGGTGCCTTCACTGACACCGCGCAATCCCGCGATCTCTTGGGTCGACATCCCCTTGATCGCAAAGAGCGCCACATCGCGTTCCGCAGGTGTCAGTTCCCACTCCGCAAAGCGTTCATCCAAGACATCCATGAATGCACCCGAGGCGAGCCGAAGTTGGTCCTCGACCTTGGAATTGCGGGCCATCGTCCGCCGCAAGACGATCCAGCCCAGCATGACACCAAGCAACAAACCAAGAGCGGCGCCAAGCTCAATCAACTCATGCACTTCCCAGCTATACGGCGCAATTCCAAGAAAAGAGCTGAATATCTGCATGACGAAGAAAATAGCGCAGGCAACCTGCACAGTCAGGATCATGAGAATGACGAGCGGCTTATTCAAAGATTGATCTCAGTCACGGCACCGACGCTCAGTCATCGTCGTCGTCATCATCATCGTCGTCGTCATCGTCATCATTATCGTCGTCGTCGTCGGCGTCGTCGTCATCATCGTCATCGTCATCATCGTCATCGTCGTCGCCGCCATCATCGCTGTCGCCGTCGTCATCGTCATCGTCATCGTCATCGCGATCATCGTCGTCGGGATCGTTGCCACCACTTTCACTTGTGTCGTCGTCGCCAACCGGACCGGGCGCATCTGGCCCGTTCGTTGTGGGGCCATCATCAGACCCGGCTGCAGCTGGAGCATCTGCGAGAGGCGCCACCATAGGGACGAAACGCTTTGTGCCCCCATCCTCTTCATTTGATCGCAAGAGATCGCGCAGTATCTCCCCCGTCGTGGGATTGAACACAAGTTCGCGCGTGGCGTCCGGACCCGTGGCCGTAATGCGAATGCGCCCTAACCATGTGCGCTCAACATTGAATGCGGTAAAGCCTTGCGAACGCAGTTGCGCGACGATCTGGTCTTCGACGCTTTGCGCCACCACGAACTGAGGGGACGCCACAAGCGCCGCGGCAACAACAGCAACACGCAAGCAGCGCTTGATCTCAGGCTTCCATGAAGGGAATGGTGTCTGTCGCTGCACGAAACGTCCTGTCGCTCTGTGTGATCTGTCACACATATTAGAACGTCAAAGGCGCCAATTGGCCATATACATTGCGTTTATATCGGACCGGTTTAAGTCGACATATCAAAGCCAAGGTGCTTGGCCACCGTGAAGATGTCTTTGTCACCACGGCCACACATGTTCATGACCAACAGATGATCCTTTGGAAGATCCGGGGCGATTTTCATCACATGGGCCAGCGCGTGCGATGGTTCCAACGCGGGGATGATCCCTTCTTGCGCGCAGCAAAGCTGGAACGCTTCCAGAGCCTCTTTATCCGTGATCGCCACATATTCGGCACGGCCAATGTCGTGGAGCCAAGAGTGTTCAGGCCCAATGCCCGGATAATCCAGACCCGCCGAGATCGAGTAGCCTTCAAGGATTTGCCCCACATCGTCCTGCAGCAAATATGTCCGATTGCCGTGCAAAACGCCGGGACGTCCGCCGGTCAGTGACGCGCAATGCTCCATCTTTTCGTTCACGCCCTTGCCGCCTGCCTCAACGCCGATGATCCGCACGTCTTTGTCATCAAGGAAAGGGTAAAATAGGCCCATCGCGTTCGAACCACCGCCAATCGCGGCGATCACAGTATCAGGCAGGCGCCCTTCGGCAGCCTGCATCTGTTCCTTCGTTTCCTTGCCGATGATGGCTTGGAAATCGCGGACCATGGCCGGATAGGGATGCGGCCCCGCAACGGTGCCGATGCAATAGAACGTATCACGCACATTGGTCACCCAATCGCGCAGCGCATCATTCATCGCGTCCTTCAGGGTGCCGCGCCCCGAAGTTACGGCAACAACTTCAGCACCCAAGAGCTTCATCCGGAAAACATTCGGGGCCTGACGCTCAACATCGTGGGCCCCCATATAGACGACGCATTTCAGACCGAACTTTGCGCAGACAGTCGCAGTGGCAACGCCGTGCTGGCCTGCACCCGTTTCAGCGATGATACGAGTCTTGCCCATACGGCGGGCAAGAATGATCTGGCCCAAGACATTGTTGATCTTATGCGCACCGGTGTGGTTCAGCTCATCGCGCTTCATGTAGATTTTGGCACCGCCCAGATGCTCGGTCAGGCGTTCCGCGTGATAGAGCGGGCTTGGCCGTCCAACATAATGCGTCCAGAGATCATGCATCTCGGCCCAGAAGGTCGGGTCGGTCTTGGCGTGTTCGTATTGCTCTTCCAGCTCGAGGATCAGCGGCATGAGCGTTTCGGATACAAACCGCCCACCGAATTGTCCAAACCGGCCCTTTTCATCGGGACCCGTCATGAAGCTGTTGAAGAGATCGTTCGCCATGAGACACCTACCTGTTTCGCACCGCAGAGGATTAGCTTCTCAATGCGGCAAGGTAAAGCGTATCCAAGACCTTTCGAATGGTCTTGGCAAATCCCTTCGAAGGGATTTGCTCAGCGGATCAAGCGTAAGCCTTCATGATTACAGAAGATCACGTACTGACCTGCATTTTCGATCGCAGAGAACCCGCGACGTTTCACCTCATGCTCAAACCGGGTACGGCCCACAAGCCGATCAACGGCTCGCACCTTGCGGCGGACAACACCGCCATCGCGCGCCGCTTGGGCAGAAAAAACCTGTCGCAACCAATGATCGGCGGAGAGATGGCTTGGGAGTGCAGTCATATTTCATGATGCAGCTAACGAGGTTAATTTCGAGCTAACGACCACCCGCCGCTGCACAGAACGCAGCAATCCGTGCTGCATCCTTTTGACCCGGCGTTGCCTCAACACCGGACGAAACATCCACCTGCAACGCGCTTGTCCGTGCAATTGCCTCTGCCACATTGCCGTCGTCCAGTCCCCCTGCGAGCATCCAAGGTACCGGCCACTTGCGCCCCGCGATCAAACGCCAGTCAAACGACAAACCATTTCCACCCGGAAGTTCTGCATCCTTTGGTGGTTTGGCATCGACGAGCAGTTGATCGGCGACCTTGCCATACGCCGTAAGTGCATCCAGATCACTTTCGTCGGCCACACCCACTGCCTTCATCACGGGCAGGCCATAGCGGGACTTTACCTCACCTACCCGCTCAGTGCTTTCGCTCCCGTGCAGTTGCAACATATCAAGCGGGACTGTCGCGGTGAGTTCATCCAAAAAATCATTGTCGGCATTCACAACCAACGCAACCTTGGCAATGCCAATCGGGACGGCAGCAGCGAGCGCGCGCGCCTCGGCGATGGTCACATTGCGGGGTGATTTCGGAAAAAAGACAAAACCCACATATGCCGCGCCAGCGTTTGCAGCAGCGATCACATCATCCGCTGTCCGCAGACCGCAGACTTTCACTCGCGTTGTCTGGTCGTTCATTTTGATTGGTCAAGCAAAGCAAGAACATCGTCGCCATCGGTGCTAGCACCTGTCGCGCCGCGCAATTGTGCCACCTCGCGCTTGAGGCGTTCTACCTCACGCGCCTTGCCACGGGCGTCTGACCGGATGCGATGCTCGCGCACCCATTCCCACAGGAAGCCAATCATCAGACCGGCACCAACGCCCAAAAAGATCACAACAAACATCGGAAGCTGTATATCGGGCGACAAACCAAGCAGGTCACCCAGCGCCTCGGGCATGGCACGAACGGTCACAATTTCCCGATTTGCCAATCCGATCAGGATCAAACAAAGGCCGACAAGCGCCCAGAAAGTGTAACGAATGGTTTTCATGGGCAATCCCCTTAGCACATACAGCAGAGAATCCGTTCTCTACCCCTTGCCTCTATGAGATAGGCAAATGCCCCGCGAGCGCAACCGCTCTGCGCGTCAATTCCCGTTCAAACGGTCCCGCAAAAGCTTGCCTGTCTTGAAAAATGGCACGTGCTTCTCTTCGACTTCGACCGCTTCGCCAGTGCGCGGGTTACGCCCGACGCGGCTGTCACGTTTCTTGATGGAAAACGCGCCAAAACCGCGAAGCTCTACCCGGTCACCGTTAGCCATGGCCTCGATGATCTCTTCAAAGATGGTGTTGACGATTTTTTCGACGTCACGTTGATAAAGATGCGGGTTTTCGTCGGCGAGTTTCTGGATCAGTTCAGAACGGATCATGTATTGGCCTCCCAACCAGCTAGTGACGCGCGCCGTTTTTATGCGCTGCTTTCCGACAGACTATAGGGATTGGTTGCTACGTGAAATAGGCTCAAACAACAGTTTTCCTGCAATTGGCGTCGGTTTTTACCGCTCGAAACGCCCATTTAGGCGCAATTGCACCACGATCGGCCTTCTGCGCCGCAGAATTCAGCAGCGTAGAAAGTCATGCGATTCGCATAGTTTTCTTCTGCTAGGGTTCGGCGCGAAGTGTCGCAGGATCAATGCCCTCTGCGACCATGTCATTGGAGATGGCGCAGCCGATGATCTCTGCCATCATGTCTTGCACGACCACCTCGTCTGAGCCGTCAACAGTCACGTGGATATCCCCGAATACCATGCCGCCATCGTGCTTGCCGACCGGATAACCGTAGGGCCCTTCAACCAGCATCTGTTCTCGCATCGCATCACTGGACAGCATCATCCCAAGCATCTGAAGCTGCGAAGGCGAACGTGTCGCACTGATCCGCAAGGACCGCTCGGTCTCTGAAAACGCGTCCGTTCCAGGCAAAGGTTCTGGATCATAAGTAAAATAGGTGAGCCAAAGGTTTTCGGCCTCGCCTGGCCAACTAAACGGAAAGGCAGCATTCGGGATGCCCCATCCGTCTGGTGGAGGCGGGATCAGGCCGGCTGGTGAGGTGCAATCACCGTACTCCCACGAGATATCGTAGAGGACCGGCGCCGCTCTGACGTATGTGTCAAGATCGCCTTGATGAGCTGTCGCGCGCTCTAACTCTGCGTCCTTGTCAGCGCGGTACATGTCCTGTGCAAGGTGATAGGCCTCAAAAGCATCCGCTACCGTAATCGGGTCAGACAAAAGCGGTTGGCGCGTGGCGTCTTGGGCGACGACTGCCGACGATAGACAGGCAAAAATCGGGACAAACCAAAGCTTCATTTTGCAATCCTTTGCTATGGGCTGACCACAACGTGACAGACCGCAAAGCGACGCGCATACGCCATATGACGCAAAGTCCCTTCATTTGGCTGATAAAAAAACCCCGCCGCATTTGCATGCGGCGGGGCCAATAGCTTTCGTGAAGGAAGAAGGACTTATTCGTCGCCCTTCAGCGCTGCACCAAGGATATCGCCCAAGGATGCGCCGGAGTCCGAAGAACCATACTGTTCTACGGCTTCTTTCTCTTCTGCAATCTCGCGTGCCTTGATCGACAGGCCCAGCTTGCGGGTCTTGCTGTCAATGTTGGTCACACGCACGTCGATCTTGTCGCCAACGCCGAAACGCTCTGGGCGCTGCTCCGCACGATCACGGGACAGATCAGAGCGACGGATGAAGGATTTTGCGCCTTCGTAGTCAACTTCGATGCCGCCGTCTTCGATCTTGGTCACTTCAACAGTGATGACCG
>CAYLMZ010000101.1:4777-8622 GCA_964385035.1 uncultured Loktanella sp. | reverse complement strand
TGGCCTGCAACGGCTATGAGCTGGTGTCGGGTGCGATCCGCAACCACCGCCCCGAGATCATGTTCAAGGCCTTCGAAATTGCAGGCTACGGCGAGGATGAGGTCAAAAAACGCTTTGGCGGGATGGTCAATGCCTTCCAATACGGCGCCCCGCCGCACGGTGGTTGTGCTGCTGGCATCGACCGGATTGTGATGTTGCTGGCTGATGCGTCCAACATCCGTGAAGTCATCATGTTCCCGATGAACCAGCGTGCCGAAGATCTGATGATGGATGCGCCATCTGAGCCCATGAACGAACAGTTGCGCGAATTGCGTCTGCGGGTTTTGCCGCCGGAAAGCTGATCGCTATATCGGGCCTGCCGCCGCGATCCGTGCCTCGACCATATCTGACAGAACGGCGACCCCTTTCGAGGGGTTGCGCCCCGCGTGCCGCATCTGTGCAAGATCCGTGACGGCCGCATCCAGATCGTGGTCGCGTGCGCTGCGCGCGACCCCGCCCAGAAACTGTGTCACGTAATCCAACGTCTGATCTGCATCGGCATCACGCAACACCTGCGCGATATGGTTGAGGTCATCCTGATAGGCCACCGGATCGGGGTTGATCAGCTCATCTTCGACCAGACGCGGTGCGGGGGGTTGCCTGTCAGCGGGCATATGGCTCAGGATCATGGTCTGAAAGGCGACGAGGCTTTCGACAGGTTTGGCGATGAACCCATCGGCCCCGGCGGCCATCACCTCTTCCGCGACATGGGTTTCCCCGCTGGTCCCAAGGATCACATCGATCCGCGGCACCCCTTCGGCCAGTGACCGGATCAGCGCCAGTCCTGACCCATCGGGCAGCCCCACATCGACAATCAGCACGGTAGGCCGGTAAATCGCCAGATGCCGCCGCGCCGTTTCCAGACTGTCGGCCCGCCTGATCCGCGCGCCCGAGCGCAGACACATCAGCCGGATCGCTTCGCTGGCGAAACGGCTATCCTCGACCACCAGCACCGTAACCCCCAACAGCGGGCGGCGGGCGGTGGGTGTTTGGCGCAACAATCCGTCGGCATGCGTGTCCATAGCGATTCTCCTTCTGGTGAATGACCCATCGAAGAAAACAGGACAGAGTGAACAGTTCCTTAACGTCCGCCGCCGTTGCGTCTATTTTGCAGCTGCGGCATAAAGTGCCAAACAAAGGAGACCCGATGATGATTGGCCGCTTGAACCATGTTGCAATTGCTGTTCCCGATCTGGAAGCCGCAAGCGCGCAATACCGCACCATGCTGGGTGCAGATGTCGGTGCCCCGCAGGACGAGCCTGACCATGGGGTTACTGTCGTCTTTATCAATCTGCCCAACACCAAGATCGAGCTGCTCTATCCTTTGGGCGAGGGCTCTCCGATCCAGGGCTTCCTCGACAAGAACCCGTCGGGTGGCATCCATCACGTCTGCTACGAAGTCGATGACATCCTTGCGGCCCGTGACCATCTGCAAAAGGAAGGTGCCCGCGTCCTTGGCAACGGTGAACCCAAGATCGGCGCCCATGGCAAGCCGGTGCTGTTCCTGCACCCCAAGGATTTCAACGGCTGTCTGGTCGAATTGGAGCAGGTGTAGCACTTGTCCTGACCGCTTTGCGGCGTATCTGAACCTGCGTAGCCAATCGCGAAAGGAACCCTGCCATGGGACCGGTATCTGGTCTGGTACTGCTTGCCGTCATCTGGACGGTCGTGTTTTTCATCGTCCTGCCCTTGCGGCTTGAGACACAAGGCGACAAAGGCGAGATCGTGCCCGGCACCCATGCCTCCTCTCCTGCCGATTTCAGCTTTAAGCGCAAAGCCAAGATCACCAGCTATGTGGCCTTTCCGATCTGGATTGTGATCGCGGGTATCTTGCTATCAGGGGCCATCAGCGTGCGGGACATCGACTGGTTTGACCGGATGTCCACGCCAGAGGTCAGTCGCGACTAAGCCCGTGATAAAGGTGGGTGAAGGTCGCCGCCCCTAGAATCGGGATCACCAGATTGATCAGCGGAAATGAGAGCGGGACCGCCATCAGGCACCCTGCCAGCCAGATTGTCCCCTGATGTTTCTTACGCAAGGCCTTTGCGCCTTCGCGGCCGACCCGACGCATGGCTGCCAGTTGGAAGTATTCCCGCCCCAACAGAAATCCGTTCAGCCCGTAAAAGATAAAGAACGCAGCCCAGGGAAAGATGACATAGAGAATGAGCGCAAACAGGTTCGCCCCGATCAGGACGCCCAAAAAGCCTACCGTGTCCCGCAGCCCTTCGGCAAAGCCGACAGGCTGGATGGGGGGGAGGTGTGCATAGTGCTTGGTCTCGACGGCTTGGGCCACCTCATCCAGAAACAGCGATGTGATCGCCGAAGCAACAGGCACCATCAGGAAAATCGACAAGACCAGAACAAGGCCAAGCGACCCCCAGCCCAGCAGGTCACCGACCCATGTGACTTCACCGACCCCGGGCAGAACCGTGGGCTCTTTGGTCAACCACTCGATCACCCACAAAAGAACTGCATAGATTCCGATCAGCAAAGCGATCGTCAGGCCGATTCCGCGCCAGAGGACTCGCCGAAACCGGGGATCGGGCAGTTGCGCGAGGGCTGCAAAAAAGGCCCGCAGGATCATTGATCAACCCAAGTCGTGATCTGGTTCAGATCAGGGCGGGGGCGTTCGGGGGGTGTCGCCGTCTCGGTGCCCAGATGGATGAAACCCGCAACTGTTTCGTTTTCGGCAAGGCCCAGGCCCTCACGCACGAAGGCCCGGTCGTGGCTTGCCCAACCAGACAACCAATTCGCGCCCCAGCCTGCTGCAAGGGCCGCGTTGAGCAAGGCCAGACAAACTGCCCCTGCCGAGTAGACCTGTTCGATATGGGGGATTTTGTCGGATGGTTTCGGGCTGCTGATCACGGCTATGGCAAGGTCTGCTCGGGCGTATTGATCGACAGCTTTGGTGATCTTTTCGGGATCAACGCCAAGCGCCGCGCCGCGTGCGGGCACAAGCCCGGCCAGCCGCGCGAGCGCAGCTTTTTCCAGCACAAGGAAACGCCAAGGCTCCAGCTTGCCGTGATCGGGGGTGCGCGCGGCGGCCGTCAGCAAAGTCTCGACCGTGGCCCGATCCGGGACAGGCGCTGTGAGCGTCTTGGCCGGGCGCGAACGGCGGGTCAGCAGGAAATCGAGGGCGGCTTGGTTTGGGGCAGGCATGGCAAGGGTCCGATATTGGGTCGGGTCAGAGATATGTCTTCGCCCGCGGGCTCGCAACCGCCCTTATTCAGAGAGGTCCGTTGCCGGTTCCCAAAGCTCAATAGGATTGCCTTCGGGATCGTGCAAACGGGCGTAGCGCCCAAATTGAGGACTGTCCCAAGCGGCCCTCGTCTCAGCCGTAATCCCCTTGGCGGCAAGCTGGGCCAACATGCCATCCAGATCATCCACGCGGAAGTTCAGCATCCACTGCTGTTGGGGCGGGGTCCAATAAGTGGAGGTGTCTTGAAAAGGGGCCACAACGGTTTTGCCCGCGTCCTGACCCCAGAAGCCTGTGGCCCCCGGGTCGATCCCAAGGCAATCTTGATACCATGCGGCAAGCGCCTGCGGGTCGCGCGCCCGAAAGAATACCCCACCAATGCCGGTTACACGGGCCAAGAGATGCCACCTTTCATCAGTTCATTACTGGGTGCCAGATTGGTCGCAGGCGCCGGCTTGCGTCAAGGTGTGACCATCTGATCGAGCCACGCGTCCAAAAACGCATCAAAGCGCGCATCGGGCTGGCGGAGTGGGAACACTTCGGCAAATGGATCAGGGGCAGCCACGGCACTGCCTGACATCTCTTGCAAGACGGCATGCCCGCAGAAGGG
>CAYLMZ010000101.1:0-4677 GCA_964385035.1 uncultured Loktanella sp. | reverse complement strand
ACATCCCAATCCAGCACGGCAAACCGCTGGGCGAGGCCTGCATCGCGCGCGGCTTCAACGGCGATACCGATGTTGTTGAGCAGGCAAAACCCGTTTGGGTAATCGGGCAAACAGTGATGGCCGGGTGGGCGGGAGAGTGAATAGGCATTGGCCATATCGCCCTTCAGCACCGCCGCCAGTGCTGCCTTGGCAAGTCCCGCAGACTGGGCAGCGATTTCATACCCGCCGGGACCGAAAGGCGTGCGGCGGCCCAATTCACCACCGCCTGCGTCAGACAGCGCCTTGAATTCATCAAGATAAGTGGCGGGATGAACACGCAGCAGGTCCTCGCGGGTGGCAGGTGCGGCACCTGTCATCACCAATTCACGCGCCAAGCCTGTCACCTCGATGAGGTTCTTCAAACGGCGCTTGGTCTCGGGGCTTTCGGGTAGACCGCCATCAAGGGGCTGGACCAACCCACCCACAGGCAACATGCCTGCGTAATTCCCGCCGCCATGCCAAAAACACCGCTCGTCCCAGAAAAACCCTGTGCTCATCGCGCGCTCATCTTCCTATGTTCAAAAATACCTTGGGGGAGCCCCGACAGGGGCGGGGGCAACGCCCCCTAGTCCTTGCGTAACCGGTAAACGCCTTCTGGCAGATCAAGGGCAGCTTCCAGATCGCGGATCTGTGTCAGCGAAAGGGTCACCTGCACCATCTGATCTGTTCTTGGATCAAACTGGGCAATGGTCACGCAATCCTCAAAAGCATTGAGGATCACATCTTCCTGTAGCGGGGCTTTGCCCTCATCCACCAGTGTCACGACGGTGGCGTCATATTCATGCTCGATTGTAAACATGACAGCAGCCTAGCGAGGGGGGAAAGGCAGCGCAATCACCTGTGCCGGATATGCGTTGGTGGCGCATTCGGGCACCGGGACGCGCTAGATCATTGCGGCGGTTGCAATCGCGATGGCTGCAAAGAAACACGCAGAGGCAGCCACAACAAATCCGTGCCAGATCGCCGTTGAATACTTCATCTGATGCGTCGCATAGAATGGCACGCCACCTGTATAAAGCAGCCCCCCCACCGCAATCAGGACCATGGCCGAGACAGGGACGACCGGCCATAGCGACCAGATCAGCGCGAGGCTGAGCCATCCCATGATTAGGTAAAGGGCGGGTCCGAACCGGCCCGGTGTGCTCCAGAAAAAGAGCTTGAGCACCATACCGATCACCGCCAGTAGCCACACCACCGCGAGGACAAGATAGGCAAATCCGCTGCCGATCATCACCACAAGCGGCGTGTAAGTGCCCGCAATCTTGAGATAGATTGCTGCGTGGTCAAACCGTCGCAGAACCGGACGAATGCCGTCCCATGGGGTCAGGTGGTAAAACGCCGACGCGGCAAAGGTCGCAATCAATGTGGCCCCGTAGATCGACAGGGCAGCAATCTGGCCGGGGCTTGCGTTCAACGCAGACCACATGATCAGCATGACCGCACCGGTGATTGCAGCCAGAACACCGATCACATGCACGATACCATCCGCAATCCGCTCTGACAGCGCATCAGTTGGATAAAGGCTCTTGCGATTGGCTTTCATGGCCAAAAGGTTAGGCGGCGCAGGCCACAGGTCAATTGTTCCCTTAGGTCACTCATGGGCGAGTCTTGGGCCCTTGGCAGCGCTGCGCGGATGACGCAAGCTGTCTGCAACGATGCGAAAAAGGGGACAGGCGCCATGCTCATGCAACAGATCATGCGGGTCAAACAAAGGGCTATCTGGTCATGGGAAGGCTTTGCCCATGTCTATAAAACCGAAGGCTCGCTGAGCCAGTGGCTGGTCGCCAATGCTGTCTTTGCGGTGCTGGCCTTTGCCTTGCCGCTGTCGGCTGCGGAGCGGGGGTTCTTGTTGATGGGTGGGATCATCGTGCTGGCCGCGGAATGCATGAATACCGCCATTGAGCGTGTTGTTGATGATATCAGCACCGAACATCGTGAAGCGGCAAAACAGGCCAAGGACTGCGGATCGGCGGCGGTGGCGGTGACCGCAATCGGCGTTGGCGTGGGGTGGCTATGCGTTATCGTTGGGCTATTGGTTTAGCGCAATTTCGCCGCAGCCCCTGACCAGAGGCACCGATCGCTCTATGTCCCCGTGAAAGTTGAACAGGAGAGACCGATGCGCCTTGCGACACTGACCTTTGCACTTTTCCCGATGATGGCCTTTGCCGCTGGGGGTGGGTCCCTGACACCGCCAACACCATCCGAGACAACGACCGAATGCGCCGAAGGGCAGGTCTGGGACAAAGCGACCGAAAGCTGCATGGCCCCCTCTGAGAGCACCAACGACGACAGCGCCCGTCTCGATGATGTGCGCGAACTGGCGTATGAAGGTTATCTGCAGGCCGCGTTGGATGTGCTCGAGACGATTGAAAATCAGAATGATACGATGGTCCTGACCTATTATGGTTTCGTGCATCGCAGTCAGGGAAACGCTGATCTGGGTGTCACCTATTATCAGGCCGCGTTGCAGGTCGATCCGGACAATGTGCTGGCCCGCTCTTACATGGGGCAGGGCTTTGCTGCGGCTGGACAAACCGATCTCGCGCAGGCCGAACTGACCGAAATCCGCAAGCGCGGTGGGCGTGGCACATGGGCTGAGTTTGCACTTCGGCAGGCAATTTCCACGGGTCAGGGCTACAGCTACTAGACATAGATCAAGTCATTTTCCCAAGGTCGGTTGATCCATCGCAAAGCGCAACCGCAACCAAACGGCTAGGCTATCCTTACGCAATCGGAGGATAGCCCATGCAAACCCTTGGCAATGCCCGCGACCATTTCTGGCGGGTCATCAAAATGGCCAAAGCCAACCGTGTAAACCTGTCTGATGCGTTGGATGACGGGATGATCACGGTCGAAGAATACGCGGGCATGATCACAGGATGCCGGGGCTGTTCTGAAGTTGATCGTTGCGACAGGCTTCTCGAGGATGCACCGCGTCTGGGAGAAGCGCCTGAGTATTGCGTGAACCGCAAAACATTCTCGAGGCTCAAAGCGAGCTAACCGATTAACGATTGCACAAAAGAAGGGGCGTTGTAGCGTGCGGCGCCCTTTCGCTTGTCTGGATCCTATTGACGCAGCTTGCGCAAAAAAAGGGTCTGAGACGATCCGTCCCAGACCCAATGGCCGTATTATGTGCGGCTTGGCCTTAACAGTCCTGACAGGTTTTCAGCCCGACGATGCGGTAGAGCGGACAGAAACTCACGGCTGCTGTGGCCAGAAAGATCACGCCCAGATAGCCCCAGACGCCAATTGTGCCGGTGGCAGCCAGCCCAACCAAGAGAGCGCCCAGAACAAAGCGCGCGATGCGATCCCAATTTGCAAGGTTGCGGGTCATGTTGTGGTTCCTTTCGTGAAGAGATGATGAGGCCTAGCCTTTGACCCGGCGTGTGTCCGGATGCAGTGCAGTGCCAAGGATGTGGTCGGCCCGGTGGATCACCTTTTTGGCACTGCCAACGATGTCGGCGTCGGGCGCTTTGGCGACCTCTGGGTCTTTACCGGGATAATCGAGCGTTGACAGGAAATGGCGCATACAATTCAGGCGCGCCCGTTTCTTGTCGTTGGATTTCACAACCGTCCAAGGGGCGTCCTTGGTATCGGTGTAAAAGAACATGGCTTCTTTGGCTTCGGTGTAGTCATCCCATTTATCAAGGCTGGCCTTGTCGATGGGAGAGAGCTTCCACTGTTTGAGCGGGTCAGTCGCGCGGCTGTCAAAGCGCCGTTTCTGTTCGTCTTGGGTGACTGAGAACCAGTATTTGTAAAACCGGATGCCAGAGCGGGTCAGCATCCGCTCCAATTCCGGTGTCTGGCGCATGAACTCAAGGTATTCTTCGGGCTGACAAAAGCCCATCACCCGTTCGACGCCTGCACGGTTGTACCAGCTGCGGTCATACAGAACCATTTCACCCGATGTGGGCAGGTGGTTGATGTAGCGTTGAAAATACCACTGGCCGCGCTCTTCGTCGGTAGGTTTATTCAGGGCCACAACACGCGCCGCCCGTGGATTGAGGTGTTCGGTAAACCGCTTGATCGTGCCGCCCTTACCGGCGGCATCGCGGCCCTCAAAAAGCAGGACAAAGCGTTGGCCAGTCTCTTGGGCCCACAGCTGCACCTTCAGGAGTTCGGCCTGTAGCTGAGCTTTTTCAGCCTCATACGGGCGTCGTGCCAGCTTTGCCGATTTACGAGGCGCGGTCTTGCGCGTCGCAGGCTTGGCAGCAGCGGGTTTATCGGATTTGATTTCTTCGGGGGCTTCGACGACTGCGTCTTTCATCTCTCTCTCCAATTGTGTGCACTTGGGGCAAGGATAACAGGGCCTGATCAGCCACGCCTTGATATGGCTCAACCCCTGCGACCATGCGCCCTTTGAAAAAATCCGCGCACGAGCTAACCTTAGGTCACGCACAAAGCACGGAGGACCCCATGCGTCTTACAGTACTTGCCTTTGTTCTACTGCCTGTTGCGGCGCAGGCCCAAGAGACGACGATCACCATCCCGACAGAGCCTGTGGCCCAAACCCAGAGCTGCCCTGAAGGGTTCACATGGGATGCGGGCGCAAACGCCTGCGCGATCCCGAGCCAGTCTGACATGAACACACATGCAGGCGGCAAGATGGGCTGCGGCTATAGCGCGGCCCGCGAAGTG
>CAYLMZ010000100.1:0-8922 GCA_964385035.1 uncultured Loktanella sp. | reverse complement strand
CTGGTCTTCACGCCGGTCCATTTCTACGAGCAGGCGGGCGATCTTGCTGGTCTCTTCTCACGGCCCATGCGCCGCAAACAGCTCCTCCAGTTGGAGGCCGCCGAATGAAACTGACCGTCTGGACATATGAAGGCCCGCCGCATGTTGGCGCCATGCGCGTTGCCACGGCAATGAAAGGTCTGCACTACGTATTGCACGCCCCGCAGGGCGACACTTATGCCGATCTGCTGTTCACAATGATCGAGCGGCGTGATCATCGCCCACCGGTCAGCTACACAACGTTCCAGGCCCGCGATCTGGGTGCCGACACCGCGACTTTGTTCAAGACGTCGTGCCATGACGCAGTAGAGCGTTTCGATCCTGAGGCGATCATCGTCGGGGCGTCTTGCACCGCTGAGCTGATCCAGGATGATCCTGCCGGACTGGCAGAAACCATGGGTCTTTCGATCCCTGTGATCCCGCTGGAATTGCCCAGCTACAGCCGCAAGGAAAACTTTGGCGCTGACGAGACGTTCTACCAGATCGTCAAGACACTCGCGAAACCTCAACAGCGCACGGCGCGTGTCACCTGTAATATTCTGGGGCCGACCGCATTGGGTTTCCGCGCCCGCGATGACGTCGAAGAACTTACCGGGCTTTTGTCCGAAATGGGTATCGATGTGAACGTCGTGGCCCCATTGAACGCCACACCATCCGATATCGCCCGTATTCCTGCGGCCCATTTCAACGTCTTGTTGGCCCCCGAAACCGGCGAAGCCGCTGCGCGGTATCTGGAACGTGAATACAAACAGCCCTTCACCAAGATCGTCCCCATCGGCGTTGGGGCGACCCGCGATTTCATCGCCGAGGTCGCCGGGATCACCGGTCTTTCCGCAAAGATCGACGAAAGCCGCCTGCGCCTGCCTTGGTGGTCGCGCTCCGTCGACAGCACCTACCTGACGGGCAAACGCGTCTTCATCTTCGGTGATGGCACCCATGTCGCAGCACACGCACGCATCGCCCGTGATGAGATGGGTTTCGAAGTCGTTGGCATCGGTTGCTACAACCGCGAAATGGCCCGTCCGATCCGCGCGCTTGCTAAGGAATACGGTGTCGAGGCGTTGATCACTGACGACTACCTTGAAGTCGAGCAAACGATCGAAGCCCTTGCGCCCGAAATGATCCTCGGCACTCAAATGGAGCGGCATATCGGCAAGCGCCTTGGCATTCCTTGTGCTGTTATTTCATCACCTGTGCACGTGCAGGACTTCCCCGCTCGCTACTCCCCACAGGTCGGGTTTGAGGGTGCCAATGTCATCTTTGACACGCTCATCCATCCGCTTGTGATGGGTCTGGAAGAGCATCTGCTGACGATGTTCCGTGAGGATTTCGAGTTCCATGATGATGCCGGTGCGAGCCATCACGGCGGTAAGGCCAAGCCGCAAACGTCGGAGGCCTCCGGCGGGAGTATTTCCGGCAAAATGACAGAGCCGGTCGCGGTGGAAGAGCAGCCCGCCGATGGTGACAACATCATTTGGCTGAGTGATGCCGAACGCGAGTTGAAGAAGATCCCGTTCTTTGTGCGCGGCAAGGCCCGCCGTAATACCGAAGCCTTCGCGCAGGAAAAGGGTCTGCACGAGATCAGCCTCGATACCCTTTATGAGGCAAAGGCCCATTATGCGCGATGAGGTGATCCATAAGCCTTACCGCGTGGTTATCGTCACGCTGGACAGCCATGCCGCTGGCCCTGCTTTGCGTGTGGCCGAACGGCTTGCGCCCGATTTCCCTGGCCTTGATGTGCAGGTCTTTGCGGCCGCTGAATGGGCCGAAAACCCTGACGCTTTGGTCCGCGCCAAAGCGGCTGTGGCCCAAGGGGACTTGATCGTCGCTAACCTTTTGTTTCTTGAAGAACATGTCAGCGTCATCCTGCCCGATCTCCAAGCCCGCCGCGATCATTGCGACGCCATGCTGGGTGTGATCGCCGATGGCGAGATCGTCAAACTGACCCGTATGGGCGATCTGGACATGTCCAAGCCCGCTAGCGGGGCCATGGCGCTGCTGAAAAAGCTGCGCGGCAAATCCAAAGCAAATGCCGATTCCGGCGCCAAGCAGATGAAGGCGCTGCGCCGCCTGCCAAAGATCCTCAAACTGATCCCCGGCAAGGCGCAGGATCTGCGCGCATGGTTCCTTGCCATGCAGTATTGGCTGGGTGGATCAGACGACAACATCGAACAGATGATCCGGTTCCTTGTCGGGCGCTACGCCAACCGCCCGCATTGGGATCAGGTCAAGGCTGCTCTGCCCGTCGAATATCCCGATGTCGGGCTCTACCATCCCGACCTTGGCGGGCATCATATCGTGACAGAGCTTGATGACCTGCCGCACACGGATGCACCGGTGGCAACAGTCGGGATCCTGATGTTGCGGTCCTATATCCTCGCGTCAGACACGGCCCATTACGATGCTGTCATCCGGTCGTTTGAAGCCAAGGGCATGCGTGTCATCCCTGCATTTGCAGGTGGACTTGATGGTCGGCCCGCAATCGAGGCGTATTTTCAGGGCCGTGTGGATGCGATGGTCTCGCTCACGGGTTTCTCCTTGATCGGTGGTCCGGCCTACAATGACAGTGACGCTGCGGTTGAAGTGCTTTCTGAACTGGATGTGCCTTATATCGCGGCGCAGCCGCTGGAATTCCAGACGCTTGGTCAATGGGCGAACAGTGGACAAGGTCTAGGCCCGATTGAAACCACCATGTTGGTGGCCTTGCCGGAGATTGATGGCGCGACAAACCCCACAGTTTTTGCCGGTCGGCACGGGCCGGATGGTTGCACAGGCTGCCATAATGGATGCGGGTCGCAGTCCCATTGCAAGGCGATGGCGCCATGCTTTGAGCGGATCACATCCCTTACCGAAAAAACCCTGCGCCTTGCGACCCTTCGTCGTAAGCAGAATGCGGACAAGAAGGTTGGCGTGGTCCTCTTTGGGTTCCCGCCGAATGCTGGTGCCGTTGGCACGGCCGCGTATCTGAGTGTCTTTGAAAGCCTTCATAACACGATGAAGCGGATGCAAGCTGAGGGTTACACGATTGATGTGCCCGAAACAGTCGATGATCTGCGCGCCGCGATCCTTCTCGGCAATGCGACGCAATACGGCCAACAGGCCAATGTTGCTGCCCATGTGGATGCCGATACCATTGTCCGGACGACACCGCCGCTCAAAGTGATCGAATCCGTTTGGGGCCCTGCACCTGGCAAGATTCAATCGGACGGGCGTGGCGTCTACATCCTTGGTCACCAGTTCGGCAATGTCTTTGTCGGTGTTCAACCCGCCTTTGGCTATGAAGGGGACCCAATGCGGTTGCTCTTCGAAAAGGGATTTGCCCCGACCCATGCCTTCGTGACCTTCTATCTGTGGCTGCGCAACACGTTTTCGGCTGACGTTGTGCTGCATTTTGGCATGCATGGTGCACTGGAATTCATGCCTGGCAAGCAAGCAGGTCTCGGTGCCCGCGACTGGCCGGATCGTCTGATTGGCGAGATGCCGAATGTGTATCTTTACGCCGCAAATAACCCGTCCGAGGCCACTTTGGCCAAGCGCCGGTCCAACGCTGTCACCGTCACTCATCTGACGCCACCGTTGACGACAGCAGGGCTCTATAAGGGATTGGCCGAGTTGAAGGACAGCCTGACCCGTTGGCGCGAGATGCCTGCGGATGATGATCAGCGGGATGAACTTGCCTTGTTGATCCGTGATCAGGCAGCGGCAGTCGATATGGATGGCTCCGACATTGATGGGCTCTGGCTGAAACTGTTGGAGACCGAAGGATCACTGATCACCGAAGGTCTGCACGTGGTTGGTAAGCCACTGTCAGAACGGGCAAAGGCTGACCTCATAAGCCTGATGCCAGAAGGTGAAGCGACCGATGCCGCTGCAAAGCTGATCGGCGAGGATCACGAATTGACAGGTCTGATGGCGGCTTTGTCAGGACAGTATATCGCGCCGGTCCCCGGTGGAGACCTGATCCGCTCGCCCCAGATTGTCCCGACGGGCCGGAACATCCATGCGTTTGATCCATTCCGCATGCCGACCGCATTTGCCGTCGCCGAAGGTAAAAAGCAGGCGGATTTGCTGCTCGAAACCCACAAGAGCCTGCCGCGCACTGTGGCGCTGGTGCTTTGGGGATCCGACAATATCAAATCCGATGGTGGCCCGATCGGGCAGGCTTTGGCGTTGATGGGGTGTGTCCCACGCTTCGATAGCTTTGGGCGTCTGTCGGGTGCGGATTTGATCCCATTGGAAGAGCTTGGCCGCCCGCGGATTGATGTGGTGATGACACTGTCGGGGATTTTCCGCGATCTGCTCCCGTTGCAGACACGGATGCTGGCAGAGGCGGCTTTGAAATGCGCAACGGTTGATGAGCCGCTGGAGCATAACTTTGTCCGTGCGCATGCGCTTGCCTATTCACGCGAAATGGGCTGCGACGTCGAAGAGGCTGCTTTGCGTGTCTTTTCGAACGCGGAAGGGGCCTATGGGTCGAATGTAAATCAGTTGGTCGATAGCTCTGCCTTTGGTGAAGAGGACGAATTGGCCGATGCCTACGAGGCCCGCAAGAGCTTTGCCTACGGTGTAAATGGTAAGGCCGCGCAGAACCCGGCGCTGTTGCAGAAAGCGTTGAAGGACGTTGATCTGGCTTATCAGAACCTCGAGAGTGTTGAGTTGGGTGTCACGACCGTGGACCACTATTTCGATACGCTTGGCGGGATTTCCCGCGCGGTAAAGCGGGCCAAAGGTGGCGAGGCCGCCCCCGTCTATATCGGGGACCAAACCCGTGGCGCTGCCAAGGTGCGCACGTTGCAGGATCAGGTTGCACTTGAGACGCGCAGCCGCAGCCTGAACCCGAAATTCTATGAGGCTTTGCTGGATCACGGCCATGAAGGTGTCCGCCAGATTGAGGCACAGGTGACCAACACATTGGGTTGGTCCGCGACAACGGGCGAGGTTGAGCCTTGGGTCTACCAGCGCCTCTCTGAGACTTTTGTCTTGGATGAAGAGATGCGCAACCGTTTGGCCGCGCTGAATCCGCAAGCCTCAATGCGTATGGCGAACCGTCTGCTTGAGGCGTCCGACCGTGAATACTGGACCCCTGACGATGATACATTGGCCGCACTACAAGATGCCGCTGATGCATTGGAAGACCGGATGGAAGGGGTGGCTGCCGAATGATCCGCTTGTCCCGCATCCGAACCTTGGAAGAGGGCGCTGCCCTCGGCCCTGCGGGCCTCACCCGAGGTATTTTTGAACACGAGAAGTTGATGGAAAGGAGGCTCGCATGAGCCCCAGAGATGAAGTGCCAAATCTGAATGGTCTGGACGGTGAAGGCTCCGTGCAGGTGCACCAACCCGAGGATGCGAAGATCGAAGGTGCGAAGGTGTTTTCCGTCTACGGCAAAGGCGGGATCGGGAAGTCGACGACCTCTTCCAACCTGTCGGCTGCGTTTTCCATGCTGGGCAAACGCGTCTTGCAGATTGGCTGTGACCCAAAGCATGACAGCACGTTTACGCTGACCGGTTCGCTGGTGCCGACCGTCATTGATATTCTCAAAGAGGTCGATTTCCACGCTGAGGAATTGCGCCCTGAGGATTTCATTTTCGATGGCTTTAATGGCGTGAAATGTGTGGAGGCCGGTGGCCCGCCCGCAGGCACCGGTTGTGGCGGCTATGTTGTTGGCCAGACTGTGAAATTGCTCAAGCAGCATCACCTGCTCGAAGACACGGATGTCGTGATTTTCGACGTTCTGGGTGATGTGGTTTGCGGTGGTTTTGCAGCCCCGCTTCAGCATGCTGACCGGGCATTGATCGTCACCGCAAATGACTTTGACAGCATCTATGCGATGAACCGGATCATTGCTGCGGTGCAGGCCAAGTCGAACAATTACAAGGTGCGCCTTGCGGGCTGCGTAGCCAACCGTAGCCGCGAGACTGATGAGGTGGACCGCTACTGCGAGACTGTGGGTTTTAACCGCATTGCTCATATGCCTGATCTGGATGCGATCCGTCGCAGCCGCCTGAAGAAAAAGACCCTTTTCGAGATGCCGGATGATGAGGAAATCGTGGAGGTCCGCAAGGAATACATCCGTTTGGCCGAAACACTTTGGAATGGGACAGAGCCGTTGGCGCCTGCGCCGCTGCCGGACCGCGAGATTTTTGAATTGCTGGGATTTGACTAGGTGACCAACTACGCCGCCACACGTGATCGGGTCGAACACTATTTTGACCGCACCGCCACCAAGGTTTGGGAGCGTCTGACCTCTGACGCGCCGGTGTCTGGCGTGCGGGCGACGGTGCGTGCGGGGCGTGATCGGATGCGGGCTTTGATGCTGGACCAGCTTCCCGCTGATCTGCGTGGTGCGCGTGTGTTGGATGCTGGGTGTGGCACCGGCGCGATGGCGGTTGAACTGGCGCGCCGTGGTGCCGATGTTGTGGCCGTCGATATCTCGCCCGCGCTGGTCGAGATTGCCGAGAAGCGTATGCCAGAAGATGTGACCGGCCAGATCACATGGGCCGCTGGCGATATGCTGGATGAGGGCCATGGTCATTTTGATCACGCGCTCGCTATGGATTCGATGATTTACTACAGCGCCGATGATATTGCCGGATTGCTGAAAAAGGCGGCCCCACGCATCGAAGGTAAATTCGTCTTTACCATGGCCCCGCGCACCCCGGCGCTGATGGCGATGTGGCGCGTGGGCAAGATGTTTCCGCGCGCCGATCGCAGCCCTGTCATGATCCCGCAGACCGCGAAAGCGATTGAGGCCGCCCTTGGCGGTTTTGGTCACCTGACCGAGGTCGAGCGGGTCAAGTCCGGTTTCTACATCTCGAGTGCGATGGTGTTTGAGGGGGAGGCGAAATGATTTTCAAAGCCTCATCCCTCAAGAGCATTTCGGTCAATCTGCTGCCCTTCTCAGATGCGGTCAGTGATGACCTGCCGCTGAGCCAGCTTTTGCGTCTGTCGCTGTTTCAGGTTTCTGTCGGGATGGCGGCTGTCATGCTGCTGGGCACGCTTAACCGCGTCATGATCGTGGAGTTGGGGATTGGCGCGTCGCTGGTCGCAGCGATGATCGCTATCCCGGTGCTCGTCGCCCCTTTCCGTGCCTTGGTGGGCCATAAATCGGACAACTACAAATCGGCCATTGGCTGGAAACGTATCCCCTACCTGTGGTTCGGGACGATGTGGCAGTTTGGTGGTTTGGCGATCATGCCGATGGCCTTGCTGGTCCTGTCCGGTGATCGCACCCTCGATTTCCCGATTGCGGGCTATGTGGGCGCTGGTCTTGCGTTTTTGCTGACCGGGATCGGGATGCATATGACCCAAACCGCGGGTTTGGCGCTGGCAGCGGACCGTGCCACGGAAGAAACGCGGCCCAAGGTTGTCGCCCTACTTTACGTGATGAACCTGCTCGGCATGGCGTTCTCGGCCATTATCATCGGCGCGCTGTTGCGTGACTATTCCGCCCTGCGCCTTGTGCAGGTTGTGCAAGGCACAGCCGTAGTGACCCTTTTGCTGAACCTGATTGCCCTGTGGAAGCAGGAACGGGTCAGCCCGATGACCAAAGCGCAGCGCGCCGAAGCCTCGCCCACGTTCCGCGACGCTTGGCGTGATCTCGCGGCTGGTGGGGATGCGGGCCGTTTGTTGGCAGTCGTCTTTATCGGGACGATGGCGTTTAACATGCAGGATGTTCTGCTGGAGCCTTACGGCGGTGAGATCCTGGGTCTGTCGGTTTCGGCCACAACGCTTTTAACTGCGATGTGGGCGCTGGGCGCGCTGGTTGGTTTTGGGATGGCGGCGCGCTGGCTGAAGGCAGGACTTGATCCTTACCGGATGTGCGCGCGGGGCTTGCTTGCGGGGATCGTGGCCTTTGCCACTGTAATTTTTGCCGCCCCCGTCAATTCGCCATTTCTGTTTTACGCCGGTGCCACGTTGATCGGCTTCGGCGGTGGTTTGTTCGGGGTGTCGACTCTGACGGCTGCCATGACAATGCCTACGATCGGTTCAGCCGGTCGTGGTTTGGCCCTTGGTGCCTGGGGGGCTGCACAAGCCACCGGCGCGGGGCTGTCCATCTTTATCGGGGGCACCGTGCGTGACCTCGTGAACCATGCCGCTGGGAACGGCACCTTGGGAGAGGCGCTCGCCACGCCTGCCACCGGCTATTCGGTCGTTTATCACACCGAAATTGGCCTTTTATTCATCACCCTCATCGTGCTGGGGCCGCTTGTGCGGCTGAAGCCCATGACATCAGGGGACGCTGGCAAGCTGGGTTTGTCAGAGTTCCCCACATAACCATTGAAAGGAAAAAACAATGGGTGAAACGTTTGGAAATATCGATCTGGCGAGCATCTCGATCTGGCTCTTCTGGATTTTCTTCGCAGGCCTCGTCTACTACCTGCAAACCGAAAACATGCGCGAAGGCTATCCTTTGCGGGACGATGATGATGGCGTTCCTGCAAACGAAAGCCTGCTGCCGCTGCCCAAGGAAAAGACATTTATCCTGCGCGATGGCAAAGGCACGCTGACTGTCCCAAGCCGCGAATACGAAGACAGCAAGATGCGGACCGATCTCGCACTCGCGAAGACGTCTGAGGCCACTGGTTCTCCTTGGATCCCGACCGGTGATCCGATGGTTGATGGTGTTGGCCCTGCCGCTTGGGCCCCACGCCGTGATGCCCCAGAGCTGGATGCGCATGGCCACGTGAAAATCAAGCCGATGTCCATGCTGGATGACTTCAAAGTCTCTGCCGGTCGTGACCCGCGCGGCAAGCCTGTTGTCGGTGGTGACGGTGAGGTCGTTGGCCGCGTGACTGACATGTGGGTCGACGTCCCTGAAGCGCTGGTGCGTTACATGACCGTTGATCTGAACCCTGAAGGTTCGGGCAAGACCCGTCTGAT
>CAYLMZ010000099.1:0-9035 GCA_964385035.1 uncultured Loktanella sp. | reverse complement strand
ATTGCGACATGTAGCCGTGCACGGTGTTGGCCATGACGACCACGTCCATGCAGGGTTTGATCGGCTCGGACACCAGCGCTTGCAACGCCACCGATTCAATCGGCAGGCGGAAGCCTGCCATCTGCGCCAGCACACCAGAATGCCCCGCTACGACCATGCCCAGCTTGTCGCAGTCAATCGCACCTTGGTTGGTATCGACGCCCACGACCTTGCCGTTTTCCTGACGGATGCCGGTGACTTCGCATTTCTGGATGATGTCCATCCCCATGTCGGAACAGGCCCGCGCATAGCCCCAGGCCACCGCATCATGCCGCGCGGTCCCGCCGCGGGCCTGCCACAGTCCACCAAGCACAGGATAGCGCGGACCATCAATGTTCATGATCGGGCAAAGCTCTTTGACACGTTCGGGCCCGATCCATTCCGTCTCGACCCCTTGCAGCGCGTTGGCGTGCGCTGTGCGTTTGTAGCCGCGCACCTCATGCTGGGTCTGGGCCAGCATGATCACCCCACGAGGGCTGAACATCACGTTGTAGTTGAGGTCCTGAGACATCGTCTCATAGAGCGAGCGGGACTTTTCATAGATCGCTGCAGACGGGTCTTGCAGGTAGTTAGACCGGATGATCGTTGTATTCCGCCCAGTGTTCCCGCCACCCAGCCAGCCTTTTTCCAGCACCGCCACATTGGTGATCCCGAAATTCTTGCCCAGATAATAGGCCGTTGCCAGCCCATGTCCGCCCGCACCGACGATGATCACGTCGTATTTCTTTTTCGGCGCGGCCTTTGCCCAGGCGCGGCCCCAACCACTGTGGTTGCGCATCGCTTCGCGAGCGATGGCAAAGGCAGAATAGCGTTTCATCGGCATCACAGAATCCCTGATTGCAGGCGGGCAAACCGCATGCCTCTATCTGGACCGTCTGGCGGATCTTGTTGATCGCGCCAGCGGCGTCTGGCTTGCATTTTACGACATGGTGACGGGTACGTGTATTGCCCAAAGGTCGCAGCCCCTTTTCAGCAGGTGAACGGACGGTTATGTCAGCGCCAGCAAAGGGAAACGTCGCATGCTGTTCTGGATTGTCTGTGTTGTACTTGCGCTGGCTGTGACCGCGATGATTGTCGTGCCGCTGTTGCGCAGCCGTGCGGCCCCTGATGAAAATCCCGATGTGGTCATCTACCGCGCCCAGCTTGACGAGATCGACCGCGATCTTGAGCGGCGCCTGCTTGAACCAGAAGAGGCCGAGCGCGCCCGTGCCGAGGTTGCTCGCCGACTGATTGCCGCTACCAAAGAAGCCCGCCCGCAAGATCAAAGCGGGGGTCCGTCGCGGGGCGCGCTAGTCTTTAGCGCCGCGATTATCCTTGCAACCAGCTTTGGCATCTATTGGATGTATGGTGCACCCGGCTATGGGGATTTACCGTTGCAGGCCCGTCTGGCCGCAAGCGATGAGATGCGCGCCAACCGCCCTGATCAGGCAGCATTGGAGGCCGCGGCCTCTGCTCCTCCTGCCGTCGATCTGCCCGAAGACTACGTGGCAGCCATTGAGCAGTTGCGCCAGATCGCCCCCTCGCGCCCTGATGATCTGGAGGCATGGGAACGGCTGGCCTTTCACGAGGTCGAGCTGCGCAATTACATTGGGGCCGCTGACGCACAAGAACAGGTCATTGCGATCAAGGGGGATTCGGCCCCAATTTCGGACTATCAGCGGCTCTTGGATCTTAAGGTCGTGGCCGCCGGTGGTCTTGTCTCACCAGAAGCAGAGCGTCTGATCCGCGATATTCTTGCGCGTGACGAGCGCAATGTGGCCGCCCGCTATTATCTGGGTGCGATGTACAACCAGACCGACCGCCCCGATCTGGCGTTGCGCCTCTGGCGTGACATCATCGAGGTCGGTGATCCCAACAACTTCCACATTGCCAGCGCCCGTGCGCAGGCCCCCGATGCGGCCTTCCGTGCTGGCGTCGAATATGCGCTCCCTGAAACCCGTGGTCCCAGCTTTGAACAGATGGATGCCGCGCGTGAGATGTCGCCCGAAGATCAGCAGGCCATGATAGGCGGGATGGTTGCGGGACTTGCCAATCGCCTTGCCACCGAAGGCGGCCCTGCACAGGATTGGGCACGCCTGATCCGGGCCTATGGCGTCCTTGGTGATCTCGATAGCGCCAGCACTGTTTGGGACGAAGCGCAGGTTGTTTTTGTCAGTTCCATGCGCGGGATGGAGATCATCACCAACGCCGCCCGCGACGCAGGCGTGCTTGAGGAATGATCTGTCAGACGCCCGAGGAATTTGTCGAAGCGATCCCAGAGATGGGCGCCCTTGCTGGCCTTGATTTGGGGACGGTGACGATTGGGGTGGCGATCTCTGACGTGATGCGGTCGGTCGCAACCCCGATTGAGACGATCAAGCGCAAGAAATTCGGGGTGGATGCCGCCAAACTGCTGGAGCTGACAACGCACCGAATGGTCACGGGCCTCGTGCTGGGTCTGCCGATGAATATGGACGGATCCGAGGGGCCGCGCTGTCAGGCCACCCGTGCCTTTGCCCGCAATCTGGAACGACTCACCCCCCTGCCCATCACCTTCTGGGATGAGCGTTTGTCGACCGTGGCTGCCGAACGCGCCCTGCTTGAGGCGGATACGACACGAAAACGTCGCGCAGAGGTGATTGATCACGTGGCCGCCGGGTATATCCTGCAAGGACTGCTGGACAGGCTGACACATATGAAGGGCACAATGTGAGCAAACCGGAGAACACCGACCACATCTGGTCGCGCGCAGAAATCGACAGCCCTTGCGTCAAGGTTTGCGTCATCCACCCCGAAAGCCGGCTGTGCACCGGATGCCTGCGGTCGATTGATGAGATCGGGGCGTGGTCGCGTATGACACCAGACGCGCGGCGCGAGGTGATGGCAGAACTTCCAAGCCGAGCGGGACAAGTGACCAAGCGGCGTGGTGGGCGCAAGGCGCGGTTGAAGGGGTGAAGGCCTGGTATGCAGGACAAAGCCGACGTTACCATAATTGTGTAAGAAGATGCGTCAGAGGCAATTCTACTCACCATTAACGCCCGATAAGAGCGACTGAAGAAACGAAGTCTCTTCGCGAGGTTCGATGGCTTCCACGAACCTAAGATACTCGAGCAAGACTAAACGCTGGCGCTCATCCAGGGGTTCGATTTTGGTTCGGTTTAAGGCCATAGTTCGTTTTGCAGCTTTTGGGCGTTGTCCTCTTGGATCGAAAACCCCCCAACAACTCGACGAGGTCCCCGCCGCTTCGATTACCCTTTAGTGACTTTGTCATGTAACCACCAACAAAATAGGGTACATGTTTCTTTGGTAAGAAGGCGAAAACGTATCGGCACCCTGCAAAGTCTTCCAACCTGAGCGACGACCAATCCTTGCCCCAAAAAGGTTGGGTTTCTTCTATCCCCTCCCAGTACCGTTTGGACCTTATATCATCGGTGAACGTCTCCCAAGCTTCAGGCCGCTTCGGAGGCTCATTCAGCCAAAATGCGTCCTTGATCTTTGAAAGAAGCGCATCTTTCTCAGAAATGCCGCTATTCATAGTACAATCTCTGGTTCCGGAGGCTGGCTTAAATCAAGCACTAATGAGAGCAACTGAAGCGACACACTTCGGGTCCTCAGCTGCCATTCAACTTGTCTACAGCAACTATTTAGCCCAGCCCCACGGCGCTTATCCCTGCCACTACCGCGCAAAAACAAAGCACCGGTCCCGCCGGATCATGAGCCACAGCGGCATCCCCTCTTTGGGCAGAAACACCGATGGCACTACGGCCTTGAGGATTGATCCGTCGTAGTCCATGCGGAACTCCACCAGGCTTGATGATCCCATGAACCGCGCCCGTTCGACCACACCGCGTGCTGCGGTGCCGTCTTCTGGTGTGGGGTTAGGCCCGCGTCCGCCGCGGTCGAAGTCGATTTTGATGTGTTGGGGGCGGATGACGATGTCGACCTCTGTCCCGTCCGGCACGCCGGGGGCGAGGAATTGGCCAAAGGGGGTTTCAGTCAGCGCGCCCTGAACTTTACCTTTGATAATATTGATATCACTAAAGAAAGCGGCCGCATCGACATCAATCGGCGTGTTGTAGATGTTGTAGGGTGCCCCTTGCTGGACGATCTGCCCGCTGCGCATCAGTGCTATCTCATCAGCCATGCGCATCGCTTCGCCCGGTTCGTGGGTGACCAGCAGCACGGCGGTGCCTTCGTCTTTGAGCACTGCCAAAGTCTCATCCCGGATATCGTCGCGCAAACGGTCATCAAGGCCCGAGAAGGGCTCATCCATCAGCATGATCCGGGGGCGTGGTGCGAGGGCGCGCGCGAGGGCGACCCGCTGTTGCTCGCCCCCCGACAGCTGATGTGGGTAGTCATCGGTATGGGCTGTCATTCCCACCTTGGCGAGCAGATCGTGCACTCGGTCCGTGATTTTGCGACCTTGCAGTCCGAAGGCCACATTCTGCGCCACGGTCAAATGCGGAAACAGGGCGAAATCCTGAAACATCAGCCCGATATTGCGCGCCTCGGGCGGGAGCGTCGCTTTGCTGTCACAGACCGTTGCCCCGTCCACCACGATCGACCCGGTATCCTGCTGCTCGACCCCGGCAATGATCCGCAAAGTGGTGGATTTCCCGCAGCCCGATGGCCCCAAAAGGCATGTCACTTGCCCTGGCATCACGGTCAAGCTGACGTCATCGACGACGCGACGCCCGCCAAATTCCTTGACGATATGTTTGACCTCAAGACGGGGGGTGAGCATGGGCGGGGTCTTATCCCTGAGCAAAACAATTGGGTATCCCCGCACCTAACAACTGTTTGGCCCTTGGGCAAGTTAGCGCAAGGCGAAATCCTGACTCGCGACAATCCTGCCGTTGACCTGCAAGTGAATGCGGTGCGCACCGGGGTGTAGGGTGAATGTGGTCGCGTTGTCTTTGAAGTGATGGCCCTTGGTGATCTGGAGGGGTTTGCCAGCCTTTGCCTCTGCCACTTTCAGCTTGAAGACCTTTGGTGCGGTTTTGCCATTCGCCTTCATGAAATCAATCACATAGTCGATGATGAGCGGCGCATCAGCGGTTGCCGTGACACTTACGGCGATGTCTGCCTTGTCCCCGCGCGCTAGCCCCGTCGGTGTAATTGCAATCGACGCTTCGGCCAGCGCCACATCAGCGGCATAGCCCAGATGCGCCATCGCACCCGGATGCCCTGCTTTGATCAATCCGCGCAGGCTATGCTTGCGCATCCACATCAGTTCCTTGGGGCCCTGTTTGCCCCCCTTCACCCATGTGCCCAATCGGTCCAGTACAAGATCAGGGTCTGTCTTGGTGATGTCGTTGAGGTGATTGGCCACGGACCGGGTCACAAAGCGGGTCTGATCGGCATGGAGCGCATCCAGAAGCGGAAGCGTCTGCCCGGTGACGAGCCCGATCCCCTGCCCCCAAGGCAGTTTGGGCCGGGTCCCCTCGCTCACCAGCCGCCGCACGTGGTAGCTGTCGTGGGTGAGCCACCCGCGCATCCGTGCCAGCGTCTCCTCCGGCCAGCGGTTGAGGAAAGCTCGGATCGAAAACTCCATCGAGAACCGCTGCGTGAGTTCTGCCAGCAGATCAAGGCTCAGGTCGCGATGATCCTCAAGCCCATGGGTTTCGACAAAAACACCAAGAGGCGCATAGATGAAATGGCCGAAGTCATCGTCCTTGAGCGTCGGGTCCAGCGGCGGTGGCAATGCGCGCATGATAGCCGCAGCTGCTTGCGGGAAATCACCCGGCAGATAGCGCGCGAGAACCTCTGCAATCAGGTTGATCCGGGCCTTTAGCTCAAGCGGGCCCATGTCCTGCAAAACATCACTGACAAAAGGGGCGGACGCGAAAACGCCCGCCTCTTCAAAATGATCACCCAGCATGCCCACCGTTTCAGGATTGAACAGCTGGTCTTTGAGGCTGAAGCCCTGCGCCATCAGATCGTGGCGTTGATCGCCCCACCGTCAAGCACGATGTTCTGCCCTACGATAAAGCCAGCGTGTTGCGAACAGAGGAAGGCGCACATCGCCCCGAACTCGCCCGCTGTCCCGTAGCGGCGGGTTGGAATGGTCGCTTCGCGCTGTTTCTTGGCCTCTTCCATTGTGATGCCTTGCGCGTTGGACACGCCTGTATCAAGGCTGATGGCGCGGTCCGTGGCATGAATCCCCGGTAGCATGTTGTTGATGTTCACACCGTGCTGCGCGACCTGTCGAGCGGTGCCTGCCACATAGCCCGTCAGGCCTGCACGCGCCGAGTTTGACAGTCCCAGCTGCGGGATTGGCGCTTTGACAGAACCGGACGTGATATTGACCACGCGCCCCCAGCCATTGTCGATCATGCCAGGCAGCAGGGCTTTCATGAGCGCGATCGGGGCGAGCATGTTGGCGTCGAGTGCGGCGATAAAGTCATCGCGGTCCCAATCGGACCAAACACCAGGAGGCGGGCCACCGGCGTTGTTGACCAGAATATCGACCTGACCTGCGGCCTCAAGCAAGGCCGCGCGCCCTGCGTCTGTGGCCACGTCTGCCGCGACGGTTGTGACGTTCACGCCGTAAGTGTCGCGGATATGTGCGGCAGTCGCCTCGAGTGCGTCTGCGCCGCGTCCATTCAGAACAAGGTCCACACCAGCCTCGGCCAGCGCCTCTGCACAGCCGCGCCCCAGTCCTTTGGATGATGCGCAGACCAATGCGCGCTTTCCTTTGATACCCAGATCCATGATCTCTCCCCTTTGATGTCATGCCATGTGACAGCAGGTAGCACCGGCCCAAGGGTTCGGCAAACCGGTATTCGGTGGTGGAGTGCGGTCTTGCGGAGTGTTAAGACGCTGGGATGCAGGACCGGCCTTTGACAATAGACGTTTTTCTTTGCGCAGACGTGATCGCCAGCGAAGGCGTCATGAAGGGCGAGCCGATTTCTTTTGCCGATGAACTGGTGCTGGATGATGCATTTCAGTTGCGCGATGGTGCAACGCAGGTGCCCTTGATCCTGGCGGCAGGCAAGCGTCCCATGGTGCGGGTGGATGGCTCTGGCAACGGCGGCTCTGGTAACAGCGGCTCTGGCAATTCGGTCCATCTGGATTGCTGCCTGACCTTGATGGACCCTGATGGGGGCACCCATGAGGCGCTGATTTTGGTCGAGGTCGCGGATGACACGGTGGAAGAGGTTTATGTGCTTCCGCTGGGCGAGCTGCTACCGTTCACGGATTACCGGCTGGTCGGGATCGCGCGTCATACGGCCACGAAACGGTTTGCAGAGGCGGCCAGCGGATCATTTGCCAAAGGCACACGGATCACACTTAAAGACGGGCAGATGCGCCCGATTGAGGACCTGACCGCCGGTGATCTGGTGCTCACCCGCGATGCAGGCCCCCAGCCTGTCCATGCGATCGGTCAGGCCACGTTGCGCGCCACGGGCAGCTTTGCGCCGGTTGTGATCGCGGCTGGCGCCCTGAACAACGAGGGCGACCTTGTTTTGCGCCCCGACCACCGCCTGTTTATATACCAGCGCGAAGACAAGCTTGGGACCGGTCGCGCCGAAGTCTTGATCAAGGCCCGCCATCTGGTTGATGGCCATGATATCACCCGCCGCAAGGGTGGGTTTGTTGACTACTATCAGCTGATTTTTGCAGAGCATCACATCATCTTTGCCGAAGGGATTGCCGCGGAATCCCATCTTGTCGATCCGCGGATGCGCCCGCATGTGCCGCTCGACCCGATGACCAAGCCTGCCGACACCCCCCATCAGTTGCGGGGCTATCTGGACTATGAAGTCAAAGACAATCTGATCCCATTGAACAAAGCGGCCGCCCTTTTGCGCAAGGCATCAACCAGCTAGGGCGCGGGCGTCGGTGGCAGAACCCCTTCGCCAAAGAGAACAACAGTCCCTTCGCGCGCGACACCTGATTGATCAATCGCCGCCGCAAGATCGACAGCCACAAACCCGCCCAAGGGATCCCCCAGCAAGGTGCCATCCAACGCCCCGTCAAATCCAAAGCTGTTGCCCCCTTCTGACAGAACGCCGAGATAGGCCAAGGTGAAGTTTTCCCCCACCTCTGTCCCTGTCAGAGTAATTGTGCCCGCATAGTCAACCACGCCACCGTCCAAAGCCTCTCCAAAGACATTGGTGAGGGCCCCATCAGCGCCATCTGTCGCCAGATCAAGTGTCAGTGTGGCATCACCGTAAAGGGCGAGTGCGCGGTCAGGTTGAAAGATGAACACTGATCCGGCCCCGGAAAAGGCCACCTGTCCGGATGGGGGTAGCGTCCCTATAGGTGTCGCGGGCATCCCCATCACCCCGGCACCGGGATCGCCCAGAACCCGCAGGCGTTGCGCCTCATAGATATCGAGGCGCGCAAGACGGGGATCAACACCGCTGCCACCTCCAGCGCCGCCCCCACCGCAAGCCGCAAGCGCCATAAAGATCAGCCAAGAACCCATCGTCAGATACCGCATGTTCGCGCTTTAGCATGTGACTTCCCAAAGACTGGTAAACAGGACGCATCGTGATTGCCCTTTGCCGCGCAAGCGCATAAACGCAGGCCCATGACAAATCGCCCCGAACTCCCCCCTGAAATCGCGCGTCGCCGGACATTTGCGATCATCTCGCATCCTGATGCGGGCAAGACGACACTGACCGAGAAATTCCTGCTTTATGGTGGCGCGATCCAGATGGCTGGTCAGGTCCGCGCCAAAGGCGAGGCACGGCGCACGCGGTCCGACTTTATGCAGATGGAAAAGGATCGGGGGATTTCCGTTTCGGCCTCTGCAATGTCGTTTGATTTTGAAAAATACCGCTTCAATCTGGTGGACACGCCCGGTCACTCGGACTTTTCCGAAGACACCTATCGCACCCTGACGGCTGTTGATGCGGCTGTCATGGTCATTGACGGGGCCAAGGGTGTCGAAAGTCAGACCCAGAAGCTTTTTGAAGTCTGCCGCCTACGCGATCTGCCGATCCTGACGTTTTGTAACAAGATGGACCGCGAAAGCCGCGATACATTCGAGATCATTGACGAAATTC
>CAYLMZ010000098.1:0-9194 GCA_964385035.1 uncultured Loktanella sp. | reverse complement strand
CGGGGGCAGGCCCGCCTCCGCATGCATGTTCAATAACCGCGCAGAACTGGCGATCCTGCGATTGATCTCACCTGGCTCGGCAGCCTTGGCGATATCGAAGGCGATCTTGAACTCGGCCCCCTCGGGGATGGCCATGGCTTCAGGGACTGCTGCGATCTGGCCATAATCCGGGATCAAGATTCCGTCGTGAAAATCCTCTGGTCCTGCATGAGCAAGACCGTTGGCGAGTGTGAAGGCTATGGTGGCAAGAACGGGTTTCAGCATTGAGGTGGCCTTTCAGGATTGGTCATGAGCGCGCTGCAGCCTTAGCGAATTTCCAGATGCGGGTCACGAGCGGCTTTGGGCAGATTGTTTCACAGCAACCTGCCCAAAGCTTTCCAGAGGCCTAGCGTGATAGGCTCAGCCGGACAAACACGCCCCGACCTGCGCCTGGAACGCGTTCGCCAACTGCGACATCGCCAAAGCCATTACGGTTATAGCCAGACAGGTGATCCTCATAGACTTCGTCGAGCAGATTCTCGACCCCGGCAGAGATGCGGACGCCGTCTGTGATATCCCAATCACCATAGGCGCTCAGCGTAATATAGTCGTCGGTTTCCGCTTCATTATTGGTTTGGGAGACGTCGCTTTGCTCGGCTACCACGCGCGCTTCCAGGGTCGCAGACCATGTTGCCGCTTCCCAGGTCAGGCCTGTTGTCAGGTTTGGCGGGGTTACGCGGTAGAGATTATCATCAATATCGCGCCGCTCGCCGCGGACATAGCTCAGCACACCATCGATGCGCAGTGGGCCGTCAAAGTCATAGCCGCCATCAAGGTCAAAACCATAGAGGCGCGCGTCGACATTGTCCCAGCGCAGCGGGGTTGGATCGCCATTCATCGTCGCAATCATCTCAACCGGAGTGTCGGCCACGCCGGTCGTGTCATCAAACGGGACACCTTGAATATAGTCATCGACCTGACGGATATAGGCTGTCGGGCGCAAGTAAGCGCGGTCATTGGCGAAATCGAAGCCGACCTCCCCAATCCAGGCAGTTTCAGGATCAAGGGTGAGGTCACCAACGTAAATATTGCCATCGGCGAGGCCGCCACTGGCATTGATGGGTAGCCAACCATAGCGCTGAACATAACCTGGCATTTGTTGTTTATGCGCAAGGGTTGCGCGCCATGACAGGCCATTCTCCACGGGTGTCCATAAGCGCATCACGGCATCAACAGTTGTGTCCTCACCCGAACGATCAGAGTTGTTAAAGGCCCCGGCAAGCATGCGTGGCCCCATCGGTAGCGCCGGTCCGACAATGGCTTCCCCGGCCTCATAGCCATTGCGATCGACGCGCAGACCAAGCTCAGACTCGAAAATCCCGAGACCGCCGCGCCATTCTGCAAAGCCGCCAATGCGATCCGTTTCGATATCAGGGAAGGGCGTGACAAAGAAGTTGCTGTTGTTGGGATTGGTAATGGTGACATGATGGTCAACCACTTCGCCATCCAGCCCAACCAACAGGTCGCCGCCGAAAGCGTCAAAGCCAAGGGAGATATCCCCGCCACGCGTGGTCGCATCGGCAAAGGTCGCGCGTTGTCGCATGGCTGTAGGGGCTGGGCGTTGTGAGAAATTGTCCATCAGGTGGGCAACGTCACTATAGTGGACATTCGCTTTTATGCGCACACCACCAAGCGTATGGGCGTAGCCAAATCGGGCAAAGTCGGTGTCAAAATAGACAATATCCATCGGGAAAGGTGGGTTGCCCGATGGGCCGGTATTCTGACGTCGCAGGTCGAGGGTGAACTCGCCAATCTCTGTCTTCACGCCACTGGAAATGCCGAAGACGCCGCGTTCAAAAGCAGTTCCGGCAATTGTGCCGTCGCCAAATTCAGTATCATCGCCGTCTTCCCACGCGCCAAGCAGGTTGATTCGCCAAGTGTCGGTTGCCGCCCCGATGACCCCGCCGGATGCGGTGCTTTCATTCACGCTGCGGGCACCAAAGGTCAGGTCATAGCCGAAGGCGATGTCTTCTGTGTCGGCGTAATTGATGCGCTTGAAGATGGCGTCCGCGCCGCCAGCAAGGCCTGGACCTGCAGAAACCGGGCTGACGCCGCGATCAATGACAACAGATCCAATCAACGGGGCCGGGGCGTAGTGGAAGACCGGGTCCATCAGGTTTGGGCCACCCGAGGCAAACCGCTGACCGTCCACGCGCAGGTTCAGGCGTTCCCCGAACAAGCCACGATATTGCATCTGTCCAGACAGTTCACCATTGCCGATGCGCGCACCACCAGGTGAGCGCGCGGTCAGATAGGTTATGTCGCCCCCCTGCAAGGGGGCCGCTTCAGGGGTGATGGTTTGATCAATAGCTGTGTTCAGGCGTGAGCCTGTTACGATAATGACATCCTGCAGGGCGGGTTCTGAATCATCGGCGATTGCAGAAGTTGGAAAGGCAGCGATGGCGGCTCCGGATAGGAGCAGGGGGAGGAGTTTGGTATACATTTGGAGTCTCACGAACAAAAAGCGCGGCGCGGTCAGAAGCGCGCCAGAGGAGTACTCGCCGTAGCGAGCCAGTCATGTGCAATCAGATGTGAGAGGGCGGTCCGCGTGAGCCCAGCGGTGGGCCCTGTGCGGGGATCAGAAGGCCCGGTTCATAAAGAACAAAATCCTGAACAAGCGCAAAAGAAAGCGGTATGGTGACCAAAGTGCACGCGGGTAAAGGGGCGCCGTGCGCGATTGTGCAGAACGGGCAATGCTCCGCGTCTAATGGCTCTTCTTCTGGGATATCCCCGACTATTTCAGCGATGCGCCGCGCGGCATCCTTGATTTCATCGCTGGGTTCTTCACCGGGGATCAGGCAGATGTATTGCCCAAGCTCCATGCCATTCGCCTGCGCAACCGAAACCATGCCGGGCAGCATGATCTGCAGGCTGATCGCCAGCATCGCCAAAAGGCGCGTGACACGTGAGGCAAGACGCTCAAGCATGATCGGCTGGCTAACCGATTACAAATCCGGGCGCCAGAAAGCGTTTTGACGCAGCGGATTATACGTAATCAGGCAAAGCCTTGATGGCGCTTATTCGGACTTGCAGGTGCGCAGACCGATGATGCGGTAAAGCGGGCAAAACTTCACCGCACTGGTGGCGAGCATGATGCTGCCAATCGCCAGCAGGCCGATCCGCTCCAGACCCCATCCACCTGTGGCGGCGATGGGGCCGAAGAAAACAAAGCCAATAGCAACCAGGCCGATTACAGCTCGGATCAGGCGATCAATGGTTCCAACATTTGTCGGCATGGGAAGGCTCCTGTGTTGGTGCGTGCTAAGCAGAGGCCGGGCGATTGCCGAGCCGCTCAATCAGTTCGAATATCACCATGCCAGCGGCCATCGCCGCAAGGAATACGTAAAGTGCCGGGCCACCAAAGGTCAGGGCGGCAATCGCTGGACCCGGGCAGAGGCCAACAAGACCCCAGCCCATCCCGAACAGGATGGCCCCGACGGCGAGGCGCGTATCAACATCGCGATTGCCGGGTACCTGAAACCGATCAGCAAAGACCGGGCGTTCGCGGCTCCAGACCAGACGATAGCCAATCGCGGTGACGATCAAAGCTCCACCCATAACAAAAGCGAGGGAAGGGTCCCAGTTTCCAAACAGGTCAAGGAAAGCCAGGACCTTGGCCGGATTGACCATTTCGGAAATGGTCAGGCCAAGTCCGAAAACCAGACCAGCGATCAAAGCAGAGAAATTGCGTCCCATATCAACCTCCAATAAATGCTTTGGCGAGGGCGACTGTGCCCATGCCCGCGCCCATGAACAGGGCGACAGAGGCCATAGAGCGGGTGGACAGGCGGGACAGCCCGCAAACGCCATGCCCACTGGTGCAGCCTGAGCCAAGCCGGGTGCCAAACCCGACAAGCAGCCCGCCTGCAATGATCAGCGGCCAGCTTGGTGTGATTTCAAAGGGTGGCGGGGCGCCCTGAACAAGGGTCCATAGAGCCGGGGCGGCAACCAGCCCGAGCACAAACAGCCCGCGCCAGAGCTTATCCCCGGCTTCAGCGAAGACCGCTCCGGAGAAAACGCCGCTAATTCCGGCAATGCGTCCATTCAAGCCCATTAGCAATACGGCAGAGAGCCCGATGAGCAGTCCTCCAATTGTTGCGGAGATTGGTGTGAATCCATCCATGATGTGTGCATCCTTCACAGTTTACGTTTTACAATTGACAGTTTTGTAATATGTAATATATCAAAGCGCAACAGAAAGGTTGATCATGACCGAAATTGCCCAAGACTCTGCTCAGACGCCATTACAGGCCAGGATTGATGATCTGGCGCCTGACTTTGTCGCGCGCACAACACAAGGTGAGGTCAAGCTGTCCGATTATCGGGGCCGCTGGCTGCTTTTCTTCTCGCATCCGGCTGATTTTACGCCGGTTTGCACATCTGAATTTGTTGCGCTTCAGAAAGCAAAGCCACAGTTTGATGACTTGAATTGTGACCTGCTGGGTCTGTCCGTGGATAGCCTTTATGCGCACATTGCCTGGGTGAAGGACATTGAAGAGCGCTTTGGCGTCAAAATCACCTTCCCGATCATTGAAGACATTTCGATGGCGGTCAGCCGGGTGTATGGGATGATCCATGAAACCTCGGCGACGACCGCGGCGGTTCGCTCGGTCTTCTTTATCGATCCTGAAGGCTATATCCGCGCCCTGATCCATTATCCGATGAATGTTGGTCGTTCGGTTGAGGAATTGTTGCGGGTTCTGACCGCGCTTCAGCAAACTGATGCATGTGCTGTCGCCACACCAGAGGGTTGGAAGCCGGGCGATGAGGCTGTCTTGCCACCGCCGCTCGATCAGATGGAGGCCGATAAACGGTCGGGCCTGAATGGAGGAGCTTGGTATTTTACCCATACGGAGATTGGCCAATGACGCCGAAGTCACAAGATCTCTCCCCACTTGCTGATGAGGCGACCGAATTGCTCAAAGCGCTCGCGCATCCTGCGCGGTTGATGATCTGTTGTCAGTTGCGCGATGAGGAGATGTCGGTCGGCGACATTGAGACCACTCTGGGCATCAAACAGCCGCGCCTCTCGCGGGAGCTTTCCAAGCTACGCGAAGAGGGTCTGGTCGAAACCCGTCGTGCGTCAAAGCTGGTTTATTATCGGCTGAGCGATAAGGCCCGCGTACGCGGCATGATTGATGCGATCTGTGCGGTGATGCTCGGCAAGCCGCTCGCCGGCGTTGAACTGGCCGAAACTAGCCCTCGCCCCAAACCCAATCGTCCCGGCGGGTACGGCGTTTTCGCCCGCACAGGATCTTAATCCCCCCAGAAACAGGAGCCCGTCATGCATAAACCAGACGTTACCGGCTTTTTTGATCAAGCCACCTACACGATCAGCTATGTTGTCTCTGACCCAGAGACCAAGCAATGCGCCATCATCGATTCTCTGCTCGATTTCGATCAGGCCTCAGGCCGCACGACAACGGAGTCGGCGGATAAGCTGATCGCTTTCGTGCGTGAGCGGGGTCTGACTTGTGAATGGATCATCGATACCCATGTGCACGCTGACCACCTGACGGCTGCGCCCTACATTCGCGAACAAATCGGCGGCAAGACCGCGATTGGCGATCAGATCCCGGTCGTTCAGCGTGTGTTTGGCGAAATCTTTAATGAGGACCAGTCTTTCCACACTGATGGTAGTCAGTTCGATCACTTGTTCACCGATGGGGAAATCTATCACATTGGCAACCTTGAGGCTCGCGCGATCCACACGCCCGGTCATACCCCAGCCTGTATGAGCCACCTGATCGGCGATGCGCTCTTCGTCGGCGATACGATCTTCATGCCTGATTTTGGAACGGCGCGGTGCGATTTTCCCGGCGGGGATGCCGGAACGCTGTTCGATTCCATTCAGAAACTGTTCGCGCTGCCGGATGAAACCCGGATGTTCCTCTGCCATGACTATATGGCGCCTGGCCGCGATACCTATCGTTGGGAAACTACAGTCGGTGAGCAGAAAAGCAGCAATATTCATATCAAAACGGGCACTTCACGTGATGACTTTATCGCCATGCGGACCGCGCGTGATGCCACACTTGATATGCCAAAACTGATCCTGCCATCGGTGCAGATCAATATGCGCGCCGGGGATATGCCGCCACCGGAAGATAATGGTCAGCGTTACATGAAGCTGCCGATTAACGCGCTCTAGCATCCATAAAAATACAAAAGGGAGGCTCCCCGCATGGATATCAAGACCATAGCACCAGACCTGTCGGTCTCATCGCAAATCAGACCCCAGGATGTCGGCGTTGCCGTCTCGCAGGGCTTTCGTTCAATCATCATCAATCGCCCTGATGATGAATCCAGCGATCAGCCCAGCCACAAAGAGATTGTAGAAGCCGCGCAGCGTCATGGTCTTGAGGTCCGTTATGTTCCCGTTGTGCCTGGGCAGGTCACAGATGCCGACGTTGGCGCCTTCGCGAAGGCCATGCGGGAGCTTCCAGCACCAGCCTTGGCCTATTGCCGCACAGGGACACGCTCGACCACTTTGTGGGCACTGTCCCAGGCCGGGCACCTGTCAACCGCAGCCATTCTCAAAACGGCAAATGCGGCGGGCTATGACCTTGCGGGTCTGACCATGCGGCTCGATGCCAAGGATAAGGCGACCGCTGGTGGGATTGGGCGTGTCGTGACCCATGACGTTGTGATTATCGGTGGTGGCGCTGCCGGGATTTCGACAGCGGCCTCAATTCTCAAGCGTCGTAAGGGCGTGAATGTTGCCATCGTTGAGCCTCGGACCGAGCATTACTATCAGCCCGGCTGGACTTTAGTGGGCGGCGGTGTGTTCAAGCGTGAGCAGACCGAACGCCAGATGGCTTCGCTTATCCCCAAAGGGGCTCAATGGTTGCGCTCAGCCTGTGCCGCTTTTGATCCTGAACGTAATCAGATCATTCTCGAGGATGGCGAGCGGATTGGCTACAAGGTTCTGGTTGTTGCGCCTGGTTTGAAACTGAACTGGGATGGTATTGAGGGCCTAAAAGAGACGCTCGGCAAGAATGGGGTCACCTCAAACTACCTGTTCGATATGGCCTCTTATACATGGGAGTTGGTGCAATCAATGAAGGGTGGGCGCGCCTTGTTTACCCAACCCCCAATGCCAATCAAGTGCGCGGGTGCGCCGCAAAAGGCGATGTACCTAGCCTGCGATGCCTGGAAACGCCGCGGTGTTTTGCAGGATATTGAGGTTGAGTTCCACAATGCTGGTGGTGTGATCTTTGGGGTCAAAGAGTACGTCCCTGCCTTGATGAAATACGTTGATAAGTACGGGATTGATCTGTGCTTCAACGAAACTCTTATTGGCGTCGATGGCGCTGCCAAGACGGCGTATTTCGATGTAACCAATGCGGACGGAGCGGTTGAGCGGCAAGCGCGTGAGTTTGACATGATGCATGTCTGCCCACCGCAAGTGCCACTGGATTTCATCAAGGATTCCGCCTTGGCCAATCAGGCCGGATGGATCGATGTCAGTGGCGAAACCCTACAACATGTGCGCTATGGCAACATCTTTGGTTTGGGCGATGGCGGCTCAACGCCAAATGCCAAGACGGCGGCGGCCGTTCGTAAACAAGCCCCGGTAGCCGCCCATAACGTGCTCTGCGTGCTCGACGGGAAAGCTCCAAATGCCGTCTATAATGGCTACGGTTCCTGCCCGCTGACGGTTGAGCGTGGCAAGATTGTTCTGGCTGAATTTGCCTATGGCGGCACTTTGGACCCGACCTTCCCGATGTGGGCCCTTAAGGGCACTAAGCCGACCCGTGCGGCCTGGTTCCTGAAAGAGAAGATGCTGCCAAGCATCTATTTCAATCAAATGCTGCGTGGCGATGAGATGCTGGTGAAGCCGAAACTGCTTCCCCACAGACCAGCCTCGCATGAGGCGCAGGAGGCGTGTGACTTCAAGGAGGCGTCGTCAAAGGCGGCGTAATACTGAGGAGTTGGGCCATTAATTACGTAATCGCCATGATTGGCGGGCCCTCTCTTTTCCTTTTAAGACTGTTTTGATGGCAGGTGAGACCCGATGAAACTCGCAAACTATTTCCCGATCCTCGACTGGGGGCCGAAATATCGTGGTGAGACCTTCGCTAATGATATGGTCGCGGCGGTCATCGTCACCATCATGCTGATCCCGCAATCGCTGGCTTATGCGTTGCTGGCCGGATTGCCCCCGCAGGTTGGTCTCTATGCGTCCATCCTGCCGCTTTTTGCCTATGCGATTTTCGGGAGTGCGCGACAACTGGCCGTTGGTCCGGTTGCGATCCTGTCTTTGATGACAGCAGCGGCAGCCGGAAAGATCGCGGCGCAGGGCAGCGCAGAATATATTGAAGCGGCCCTGATCCTGGCCTTTCTGTCTGGGCTTATTCTGCTCGTTATGGGCCTGTTCCGGATGGGGTTCCTCGCGAATTTCCTAAGCCACCCGGTGGTTTCCGCCTTCATCACCGCATCAGGGATTATTATTGCCGCTTCACAGCTCAAACATATCCTTGGGATCGATGCTGGCGGGCATAATCTGTTCGAGATTGTCTATGCGCTGGGCACGAAGATCACTGAAACCAACTTACCGACGCTTTACATAGGTGGGGCGGCTTTGATGTTCCTGTTCTGGGTGCGGGGGCAGTTCAAGCCCTTGCTTAAAAAGCTTGGCCTTGGGGATAAGGCGGCGACGATTATTGCCCGCGCTGGCCCAGTCTTCGCCGTGGTGGCCGGGATCCTCGCGGTTGCAGGTCTGGGGCTTGATCAGCAGGGTGTAAAAATCCTCGGTGATGTGCCCAAGAATCTGCCTGAGATTGGTCTGCCAAGTTTTGCCCCCGATATCTGGATGCAGCTCTTGGGCTCAGCGGCTCTGATCAGCCTGATTGGCTTTGTTGAGTCTGTTTCGGTTGGCCAGACCCTTGCGGCCAAGAAACGTGACCGGATTGATCCGAACCAGGAATTGATTGGCCTTGGCGCGGCCAGCCTGACGGCGGGTGTCTCTTCTGGCTATCCAGTAACAGGGGGACTGGCACGCTCAGCAGTGAATTTTGATGCAGGGGCCGAAACCCCGGCAGCAGGGGCGTTTACGGCGGTTGGTATTGCGCTCGCGACGATCTTCCTGACGCCGTACCTCTTCTATCTGCCGCAGGCGGTACTGGCCGCGACCATCATCGTCGCTGTGCTGT
>CAYLMZ010000097.1:0-9321 GCA_964385035.1 uncultured Loktanella sp. | reverse complement strand
CGGGTTGATTTTATGGGCGAGCTCTTTCCCGGCTCAGCCGCCCTCCTCGCGCTGGCCGATGAAATGCGCGAGGTCCGCACAATCTGCCATTGCGGAAAGAAAGCCACAATGGTCGTGCGGAAGGACGATCAAGGCAACGTGCTGACCGACGGAGACCAAGTCGCGATCGGTGGGAATGAGCGCTATGTCTCGCTTTGCCGCAAACACTGGCGCGAAGAGGTAGGCGAGCGGCAAGCCGACCCCGAATAGCCGCGCACCGTTATTATTGGCCTAAAAATATCCCCGCCGGAGGCATCTGCGCTCTCAACGCGAGCAGCTTCTCTAATAGAAACTCTGCGGATCAATATCGATCGCCATCCGCAGGTTGCTGGGCAGGCGAAACTGCGCGACCCATTCCGACAAGGCGGCCTGTAAAGGCGCGCTTTTCTCGGCCTTCACCAGCAGCCGCACGCGGTGCCGACCACGCACGCGGGCAATCGGTGCGGGCGCAGGGCCAAAGACTTGCGCGCCAATCTTTCGCAAAGGGCCATCGCGGCGGGCCATCTCGCCGCCCAGATCGAATACCTCTTGCACGTTGGGGCTGGACAGGATGATCCCTGCCATGCGGCCATAGGGGGGCACACCTGCACCGCGCCGCTCGGCGGCCTCGGCGGACCAAAAGCTTTCTTCGTCACCGGCAAGGATCGCGCGGATGACTGGGTGTTCGGGCTGATAGGTCTGCAAGAGCGCCTCGCCTGGTGTTTCGGCACGCCCTGCGCGCCCGGCAACCTGGCGCATCAACTGAAAGGTGCGTTCTGCCGCCCGCAGGTCAGAACCTTGGAGCCCCAGATCCGCATCGATCACGCCAACAAGCGTCAGGTTCGGAAAGTTATGCCCCTTGGCCACAAGCTGCGTGCCGATGATGATATCCGCGCCACCGTTTGCAATCTCTTCGATATGCGCTTTCATCGCCCGTGCCGAGCCATAGAGATCGGACGACAGAACAGCGATGTGGGCTTCTGGAAAAAGCGCCGCGACCTCTTCACCCATACGCTCAACACCCGGGCCGACGGCGTTCAGCTTTCCTTCAACCTCGCAAGACGGGCACACCGTTGGCATCGGTTTTGTCTCGCCGCACTGATGGCACATCAGTCGCTTGAGAAAACGATGCTCGACCATCCGCGCATCACAATGATCGCAGCCGATCTGATGCCCGCAGGCACGACATAGCGTCACCGGAGCATACCCCCGGCGGTTCAGGAATATCAGCGATTGCTCGCCTTTTTCCATACGGTCCGCGATCTTGCCGCGCAGCGTGGGCGAAACCCAATGCCCTGCTTGCAAGGCCTCTGCGCGCATATCAATGGCGTCCATCTTCGGCATGACAGCGGCACCAAAGCGCGACGTCAGTTCTAGTCGCTGATATTTACCGCTTTCCACATTGGCCCAACTTTCCAAAGACGGCGTGGCCGAGGCCAGCACCACCTGCGCCCCGTTGATGGCCGCCCGCAGCACCGCCATATCGCGGGCGTTATAAAGCACCCCATCTTCTTGCTTGTAAGAGGTGTCGTGTTCTTCATCGACGACGATCAGCCCAAGGTTTTGATAAGGCAGGAACAGTGCGGACCGCGCGCCCACAACCAGTTGCGCGTCCCCCTGCCCGACCATGCGCCAGCAGCGGCGACGCTCTGTCATGGTGACACCTGAATGCCATTCGGCGGGCTTCATGCCGAAGCGTTCTTCGACCCGTGTGATGAACTCCCCTGACAGCGCGATTTCGGGCAACAGGACCAAGGCCTGACGCCCCATGCGCAAGGCTTCGGCCACGGCCTCAAGATAGACTTCGGTCTTGCCGGACCCTGTCACACCTTTGAGCAATGTGGTGCCGTAGCCATCGCTGCGCAGTGCTGCGCGCAGGGCCTCTGCACCGACTGCCTGATCATCGCTGAGCGCCTTGCCACCGTAGTCCGGATCAAGACGTGGATAGGGTGTGTCGCGCGGCGCTTCTTCCTCAGAGACCGCACCCAGTTTGACCAGACCCTTCACGACAGAGGTGCCCACCCCCGCCATCTCGGCCACTTCGCCAAGGGTGAACGACAGCCCGCCGTAGTCGCGCAAGACCTCTAGCACCTTGGTGCGCGCATCTGTCATCCGGTCCGGCGTCACGCTGCCAAGTCGGTAGACCTTGCGCATCGACACCGCATCGCCCAACCCCGGCGCGCGCGTGGCAAGGCGCAGCATCGCTGGCAGGGGCGTGAGTGTGTATTCCGCCGCACGGATCAGGAAATCCCGCATCTCATCGCGCATCGGGGCCACATCCAGCACCCGTATCACATGGCGGATCTTGGAGAGGTCATAATCGCCCTTGCCCGGCCCCCAAACCACGCCCAGCACCTTACGCGGGCCCAAAGGGACCTCGACATAGGCGCCGGCAAAGCACCCGCCTTCGGGTGCCTTATAGTCCAGCACACGCCCGATGGGCTGCGTCGTCAACACACCCACAAGGTCGCCTGTCTGGAAAAAGCTGTCTGTCATCGCCGCCAAAGGGTTTCCGCCGCCTGAGTGTTCAGGTAAAGCCTGCATCAGAAAACACCAACCCACCTTCGGAGTGAAGAGATGAAGTTTTTTGTCGACACCGCAGAGATCGATCAGATCAAAGAACTCAATGACCTTGGCATGGTCGACGGGGTCACAACGAACCCGTCCCTGATCGCGAAATCAGGTCGTGATATTTTGGAAGTGACCAAGGAAATCTGCGACATGGTCGAGGGGCCTGTCTCAGCTGAGGTTGTGGCCCTTGATGCTGAAACCATGCTGGCAGAGGGCCGCAAGCTGGCCAAGATCGCCGACAACATCGCCGTGAAAGTGCCACTGACATGGGCGGGCCTGCAAACCTGCAAAGCGCTTTCTGATGATGGCATCATGGTCAATGTGACCCTGTGCTTCTCGGCCAACCAAGCGCTTCTGGCCGCAAAGGCAGGGGCGACCTTCATCAGCCCCTTCATCGGGCGTCTCGATGACATCAACCTTGATGGGCTTGAGTTGATCGAGGATATCCGCACGATCTATGACAACTACGGGTTCGAGACGAATATCCTTGCCGCTTCGATCCGTTCGGCCAACCACATGAGCGATTGCGCCAAGATCGGTGCAGACGTGGCCACCGCCCCACCCGCTGTGATCAAAGCGATGGCGAACCACGTGCTGACCGACAAAGGTCTGGCTGGTTTCATGGCTGATGTGGAAAAAGCGGGTATCAAGATCCTCTGATCGCTGCACGCCCTACAGGGTATTTGCAAAATCAATCTACCGCGCGTTAATCGCGTCGCGGTAGATATCAGCGCAGCGGTTCACCTCATCCAGCGTTTGCCGTGGGGACATTTGCGCAACCTCCTTTTCCGCCTGCAACAATGCCAGAAGCGCTTTTTCTGTGCTGGCCCCCTGCTCTGCGGCGAAAGCGTCATTCATGGCCGCATAAGCCTCTTCTGACCAAGGATCGAAGCCAAGCTCCTGATGGGCTTCGGAAATCATCCGATCAGGTAAGAAGCTGAGGCGCAAACCATGAAGGTCAAATAGCAGGGTGCAAAGCGCAACGGTTTCAAGCATGGGGCAAAGACTCCGGTGTTGAGATTGGCGGTATACTTGAATGTTACCGCACCGACGTGGTTTTCAAACAACATTGTTTTTTGCCCGTCACAACTTTGCAGGACAAACCCCGCCCTCACCTGCTAGTTTGCGAAAAAACAAATGAGAGCAGGCAAATGACCAAGACAGCGATGGCTGATGATCTTCGGGCGAAGATCATAGCGAACCCCGATGTTCTACTGGACGATGTGGATGTGATGCGCGCCCTTGTGGGGGCCAATGACGATGCGCAAGGCGGCAACGTTGTTGATTTGCGTGCCATTGCGATGGACCGTTTGGCAGCAAGGCTGGACAAGCTCGAAGACACCCACCGCACGGTCATTGCCGCAGCCTATGAAAATCTGGCCGGCACGAACCAAGTCCACCGTGCGATACTGCGCATGCTGGAACCAACAAGCTTTCCCCAATTCCTGACCGATCTTAGTGGCGAAGTCGCTGACATCCTGCGTGTCGATGCCTTGCGCCTTGTGATCGAAAGCGAAGACCCTGACAAAGCGGGCCTCTCGGACACGCAAATTTCGGTCATGCCCGAAGGTTTTGTCGAAGGCTACATCACCCTTGGCCGCAATATGCCCGCGCGCAAGGTCACGCTACGCCCGTTCCAGAAGGCTGGCAGCGCCCTTTATGGTGAGCGTGGCGCCTATCTGAAGTCTGAGGCTTGCCTGAAGATTGACTTGGGCGAAGGGCGGATGCCAGCCATGCTGGTGATGGGCAGTGAAGACGAGACCCTGTTTACCCCGCAACAAGGCACCGACCTGCTGGGTTTCTTTGCCGGGGTGATTGAATTGACCGTGCGCCGCTGGCTGACCTGAGCCGATGATTTCGCCAGCTCTTACCGATGCATTGGCGCGGTGGCTTGACCATCAGCGCGGCTTGCTGGGTGCCGCGGACAACACGCTGAAAGCCTATCAAACGGACGTCCTGGGCTTTCTAGGGTTCATGACCCAGCACCACGGCGGCACCCCAGGGCTTGGCCCTATTTCCCAGATCACGGTCCGCGATATGCGGGCTTGGATGGCCCATGAGCGCGGACGCGGTGTTGGTGCGCGGACCCTGGCGCGCAGCCTGTCTGCGGTGAAGTCCTTCTATCGCTGGCTGGCCGAGCGCGAAGGGTTTGAACCCACCGCCGTCCTGTCCACCCGTGCGCCAAAGTTTCAACGCAAGCTGCCGCGCCCCTTGGAGCAAAACGCGGCTGCCGCCATGATTGACCGGGTCAGCCTGCAAGCCAACGAACCTTGGATCGCCGCCCGTGATACGGCTGTTGTGACACTCCTTTATGGCTGTGGGCTGCGGATTTCCGAGGCGTTGGGATTGACGGGCCGTGACATGCCATTGGGCGAAGTCCTGCGGATCAAGGGCAAGGGCGACAAGGAACGGATTGTCCCGGTCATCCCAGCCGCACGCGACGCGGTCGCAGCCTATTTGGACCTGTGCCCCTACCCGCTTGAGGCGGATCATCCGATCTTTCGCGGGCTACGCAGCAAACCGCTTTCGCCGCGCGCCATTCAAAAGGTGATGGAACAGGCCCGCCTGCAACTGGGACTGCCCGCCACGGCGACGCCCCATGCGATGCGCCACTCTTTTGCGACGCATCTGCTGGCGGCAGGTGGTGATCTGCGGGCCATTCAGGAACTGTTGGGCCATGCCTCACTTTCCACGACACAAGCCTACACGGCCGTTGATGCTGCCCATTTGATGTCGGTCTATGAAAAGGCCCATCCAAAGGCTTGAATAACTGTTTGCCCTAGACTGCATTTTCCCCCATGAACCACTGAATGACTATTCGCGTTAAAGCCATGCTTGTGCACTTGTTGACCGCTACCGGAGCGGTTTTTGCGATGTTGGCGATGCTGGCTGCCGTGCAGGAACAATGGAGCCTGATGTTCTTATGGCTCGTGGTGGCGTTCTTTGTGGACGGGATCGATGGGCCATTGGCACGCCGCTACCATGTCAAAGAAAACGCGCCAGAGTTCGACGGGGTGTTGCTGGACCTGATCATCGATTACCTCACTTACGTCTTTGTGCCAGCCTATGCCCTTTTTAAATCAGGGCTCTTGCCCGGTTGGACGGGCTGGATTGCGATCATCATCATTACCTTTGCATCGGCGATGTACTTTGCGGACACGCGGATGAAGACCAAGGACAATTCGTTTTCGGGCTTTCCGGGATGCTGGAACATGCTGGTGCTGGTGATTTTCGCGCTGCAACCGAACTTCTGGGTGTCGCTGGTTCTGGTGGCTGCTTTGGCGATCACGATGTTTGTGCCGCTGAAATTCGTGCACCCTGTGCGGACAGAACGGTGGCGGCTGATCACCCTGCCGATGGCACTGGCGTGGACGGGCTTTGCCGGTTGGGCGGCGTGGGTGGACTTCTACCCCAACAGCTGGGCGCATTGGGGGTTGATCGTCACGTCGGTTTACCTGCTGTTTGCAGGCATATTGCAGCAGATCGTACCCGCCAGAAACTAAGCTTTGCGGATCACTTTGGCGAAGGTTTCAAAGATCGGCTCATTGGCGCAGATCATCGCACCGCTGCCCAAAAGATCGTCGCCTTGGGACAAAGGCTCAACAATGCCGCCAGCCTCGCGCACGATGACGACACCTGCGGCGATATCCCATGCGTGCAAGCCGCGCTCCCAGAACCCGTCGTAACGACCCGCAGCCACGTAAGCCAGATCAAGCGCGGCAGCACCAAAACGGCGAACACCGGCACAGGCAGGCAGCAGGCGCGCAAGGTCTTGCAGGGTTTCAGGCAAGTCCGCACGACCACCAAATGGCAGGCCCGTCGCAAAGATACTTTCGATCATGCGGTGACGCGAAGAGACACGCAAACGGCTTTCGTTCATCCAAGCACCACCACCTTTTTCGGCGTAGAACATTTCGTCTTTGACGGGATCATAGATGACGCCTGCCACGATCTGGCCCTTGTGCTCTAGCGCGATGGAAACCGCCCAATGCGGCAGCCCGTGCAAGAAATTGGTGGTGCCATCCAGCGGATCAACGATCCAGCGACGGGTGGGGTCCTCACCGGCGATTTCTTTGCCCTCTTCGCCCAAGAAACCATAGGACGGACGCGCAGCCATCAGATCTTCGCGGATCAACTCCTCCGCAGCCCTGTCGGCACGGCTGACAAAGTCGCCCGGACCCTTGGAACTGACTTGAAGGTTTTCGACCTCGGTAAAGTCCTTGAGCAAGCCGCGCCCTGCCTTGCGGGCGGTTTTCATCATCACGTTCAGATTTGCGCTGCCAGCCATTCGTCTTTATCCTCGGTTCGGGTCAGAGGCGGCGTATAGGACGGGTCGGGCGACGTGGCAAGGGGCTAAGCCCGCTGCAACTTGACGGCTTCTTGCCGTGCGAGCCGGATAAGATGGGCCATGAATGGACGGCTGGTATCATCTTCGCGTGTGGCCGCGTAAAGCCTGCGGGTGATCCCGCCTTTCGTGAGCGGACGCGTGACGTAATCAGAGTTGAACCGCACCTGACGCACCACCCAATCCGGCAAGACTGCGACGCCTCGGTTAGAGGCTACCAGCAAGAGTATCACGGCCGTCAGTTCCACCTGACGCACCTCTGCGGGTTCCACCTTGGCAGGGATCAAAAGCTGCGAGAACACATCAAGGCGCGTGCGCTCCACCGGATAGGTGATCAGGGTTTGGCCGCGAAAATCCTCCGCCTCGATCACCTCCTTTGCAGCAAGCGGGTGTTGGGCTGAGGCGACAAACACCGGCTCGTAGTCAAAAAGCGGGGTGAAGCCTGTCTCTGGCAAATCCTCGGGATCGGATGAGACCACCAGATCGACCTCTTCTTTACGTAAGGCGGGCATGGCGTCGAATGCCAGACCGGGGCGGATGTCGACATCAACATCGGGCCATGCCTTGCGGAACTGCTCAAGCACCGGAAACAACCATTCAAAACAGGCGTGGCATTCAATGGCAATGTGAAGACGACCGGATTTGCCCGCGATCAGACCTGAAAACTCCGCCTCAAGTGCAGCGACCTGCGGCAGGATGGTTTCGGCAGCCGCGAGCATACGCATACCCGCTGCCGAGAGTTTGAGCGGTTTGGATCTGCGGACAAACAGTTCGACGCCTGCCTGATCCTCGATCCCTTTGATCTGATGGGACAGCGCGGATTGCGTGATGTTCAACTGATCAGCGGCGCGGGCCAAACCGCCTGTGTCGTGGATCGCCTTGATCGTGCGCAGGTGCCGGAATTCGATATGCATATGTGAGCAAACCTCATTACCTTGGTGAAGTTTATGAATTTGCCTCAATTCCATAAAGCTGGAAGAAGGACATGGCAACAAGAGGTTTCGCAATGTCCGCCCCATCCGTTTCATTTGAATTCTTTCCACCGAAATCTTTGCAGGCCTCCTTTCGTCTGTGGGACTGCGTGAACACGCTGGCCCCGCTTGATCCGACTTTCGTTTCGGTGACTTATGGCGCTGGTGGCACGACCCGCAAATTGACCCATGAGGCGGTCGAGGCGATCCACGCAAACACAGGGCTGAATGTAGCCGCGCATCTGACTTGCGTAGACGCGACCAAATCGGAAACGCTTGAGATCGCATCCAGCTACGCCAAAGCCGGCGTAAAAGAGATCGTTGCCCTGCGCGGGGATGCCCCCAAAGGTGCCAGCAACTTCACCGCACACCCGGACGGCTTTGCCACGTCGATTGATCTGATCGCCGCGCTGGCAGAGACCGGCAATTTCAATATTCGCGTAGGGGCCTACCCCGAAAAACACCCCGAAGCTGTCGATCAAGCCGCCGATATCGCCTTCCTGAAACGCAAGATCGATGCGGGCGCAACCTCTGCCATCACCCAATTCTTCTTTGAGGCCGAGACGTTCTTTCGGTTCCGCGATGCATGCGTCAAAGCGGGTATTGTCGCGCCGATCATCCCAGGCATCCTGCCGATCGAAAGCTGGAGCGGGACCCAGCGCTTTGCCAAGGCCTGTGGCACCCACATCCCACAGGTTATCGCTGATGGCTTTGCCAATGCCGAAGCGACCGGCACGACCGATCTTTTGGCCACCGCCATTGCGACCGAGCTTTGCGATGATCTGATCACCGGCGGGGTGGATCATTTGCATTTCTACACGCTCAACCGTCCCGAACTGACCCGTGATGTGTGCCATGCACTCGGTGTTACTCCGAAAGTCCGGTTGCAAAACGTGGCCTAAGGCGGCAAGCCTTTGGAAACGCACCGAAGGCCCGCCCCATGTTCATTGCCCAATCCCCGGCAGAGATGCCTGATCTTGAGACAACCCTGTCGATGTCCGGCCTCGATTTCATGCAAGCAATGAAAGCAGGCAAGATCAGCCGTCCACCGATTTCAGGGATTATGGGATACACATTGGAGCATGTTGAGGACGGCAAGGTCGTGTTTCGTGGCCGTCCGGAATTCCAGCACACGAACCCTGCGGGCGGGGTCCACGGCGGGTGGTATGGCACGCTCCTTGATAGCTGCATGTCCTGTGCGGTCATGACGAAAACACCCAAAGGCTCTGTCTACACAACGCTGGAATACAAGGTGAACCTGACCGGCGCGATCCCAGTGGGTAGCGAAATCCTTGCCACGGGCACAATTGACCACGCAGGACGCTCGACCGGTGTGGCCAGTGGCGAGATCAGGGATGCTGCGAGTGGCAAGCTTTATGCCAAAGGATCAGCCACTTGTCTGATCATGCAGCTGCG
>CAYLMZ010000096.1:0-9362 GCA_964385035.1 uncultured Loktanella sp. | reverse complement strand
AAACGACAAGGGTTGCGATATGGATAAGGGGCTGACGCTTCAGAATGTGACAATCACAAAGGCTGGCAAACCCCTGTTGTCCGTGGATCATCATATTGGTGCTGGCGAGGTGCTGACAGTGATGGGCCCCTCGGGCGTCGGAAAATCGACCCTTTTGTCATTTGTGACCGGAACGCTCGCACCAGACTTTCGTGCCGAGGGCCGTGTCTTGTTGGATGGGCATGACATCACTGGGGCCGCCCCTCATCAAAGGCGCGTTGGTATCTTGTTTCAAGATGACTTGTTGTTCCCGCATTTGTCAGTTGGATCAAATCTGGCCTTCGGGTTGGCCCCCGGCGGCAGTCGGGCAGAGCGTGAGACGAAAGTCACTGACGCATTGCGCGAAGTCGGGCTTGATGGGTTTGCAGATCGAGACCCGGCAACTTTGTCGGGTGGTCAGAAAGCCCGTGTGGCCCTGATGCGGATGCTTTTGTCAGAGCCATGCGCGCTTTTGCTGGATGAGCCATTCTCAAGGCTGGACGCAACCCTGCGCGCCCAAGTCCGCGAGATGGTGTTTGAGCGCGCCCGCGCCCGTGCGCTGCCGCTTTTGATGGTCACCCATGATGCCGAGGATGCCCATGCGGCGGGCGGAGAACTGATCGCATTGAGCGCGCCCAACACCCCAAACCAATGATAGGCTAGCTGCCAGCCCATCCTGCACGCCGTGGGACCCGCACGGCCAGCATCGGCTTGATGAGTGGGGATGCAAAACGATTGAGATCGAGGGCCTCGTGCACGCCGGTGACGACCTCCCCATCGATTTGGGTCTGAACTGCTGAGCGCGAATAAAAGGGTGCATCCAGCATGTTGAGGACCTGTTTGGGCGTCACCCCCGCATCTGCGCGGGTTTCGCGCATGACTTGCCAGAGTGATCTTTTGAACCGCGTCCGTGGTGGCGCATCCACGATCTTGGCCTCCCCTTGCGCGTCAAAGGCGATGGCCGTGTCGAGTGTGCTCCCGTCCCTTCTGACGGCATCATAGATACAGGTCGCCCCTGCTTTGGTCGGGTAGCGGCCCCAGGTCCAGAAGCTGAAGTCCTGTTCCAGCGCCCGTGTCCCAAAGTTGGCATCGAAATACCCGTGGCCTGACCATTGCCAGCCCTTTGCCTCCAGATCGACTTTGATGTCAGAGGACGGTGCGAAGGGACGCCAGATATGTGTGCCGTCTTGCGTCAGGGGGAGTTCGACGTTCGTCATTGCCCGTGGTGTAACGGTGATCTGGCCGCGCACCCTTGATATCACGGGTGGGCCGCTGATTTCATTAATGTCGATGACCAGTTCCTTGCCGGTCCAGTGCATCGACGACGGACCAACTTGAAAAGTGTCTGGTGTCGTGTGAAGTGCGGCGCGTCCGCGATCTGTCATCGTGAACCGCCCCCCACGCCCGTAGGTCGCCACGTTGATGCAGCAGTGGTTGGCCGGATCTTTGCGTCCTGACCATGCATACCATGGGGAAAAGACCGATCCGATAAACCCTATGACCGAGACGGCTTGCGTCCCGTCATTGCTGATCCCGTCAACATACCACCAGGCGTATCCGTTTGGGGGGACGTCAAGGTGGAAGCATGGTCGCGCATGATCGCCTCTGCCGCGTGCTGTGCGGAGAGCGTCGCCATCGGCACCCCCGCCCCCGGATGTGTCCCGCCCCCGCAAAGGTAGAGCCCCGGGATCGCTGTCCGCGCCGTTGGGCGTTTGAAGGCTGCCATCAGCCCGTGCGGGCTCCGCCCGTAGAGGGAACCTTGGCTCGCTGGAAACAGTGCGTCGAACTCCGCCGGTGTGGTCAGTGCCTCTGGTGCCGGTGTCGGACTGAAATGTAGGCCGAAGTCCCGGAACCGATTGAAAACTTGGGTCTGACATGGGGGTTTCTCCTGTGCGGGGTCGCGGGGGATCGGCGGGGCGTTCATGATGATTTCAAAGCGCTGCAATGCATCAGTGGCGACTTGTCCATGATCTTGGGCGCAAAGGTAGAGTGTGGCATCGGTCGGCATTTGGCCGTTGGCGAGTGCGTCGAATTCCGCTTTTGGTTCGTGACCAAAGAAGACCGTATGGTGGGCCAGATCCAACCCGGTCGGGGTGGCTGCAAATGCGTGGACATAGGCCGAGAGGCTGCGCGGCGTGACCCCGTCTGTTCGCACCGCGCCGCATGCTTTGTCACCCAGCAGACCCGTGACCAGCGCCCGTGGGTCCCCATTAAACAGCACCACGTCAGCAGGGTAGTGACCTGCCTCCGTTTGCACACCCGACACCTTGCCGCCTTGTTGGGTGATCCGTGTGGCCGTCTGGTTGTAGTGGAACGTCGCCCCGCGTTTGGTCGCAATCCGTTCGATGGCTTGCGCAAGCATGTTCATCCCGCCTTTGACGGCCCAGACGCCGCGTGCCTCTGCCTGCCAGATCAGGGAAAGGATCGCGGGTGAGGCATAAGGCGAACCGCCCACATAGGTCGCATACCGTCCAAAGAGTTGAGCCAGTCTTGGGTCGGTAAAGCTGCTCTTGAGCAAGCCCGCCAATGATTGATGCGGGGCCATATCTTTGATCAGTGAGGGCTTGCGCATCACTGCTCCCGTCAACGCCAACTGGCTTGGTGCTGAGGTTTGCATCATCGGGGCGTCGAAGCTGTCAAACAGCCGTTTGGCGCGGGTGTTGAAGCGTGTGAACTCTGATGCGGCCTTGCTGCCAAACGTATCGCCGACATTTGCGATGTTTTGCGCTTCGTCCAGCACCAGATCAAGGCTGGTGCCATCGTCCCAATAATGCCGGGCGAGCGTGTGAAGCGGGGTGAGAGTCAAATGGTCGGAAAGGTCTTCGCCTGCGGATGCGAAAAGGCTTTCGAACACCGGGCGCATTGTGAAAACAGTTGGTCCTGCATCCACCGGACCAGCTGCCGAGGCCACTGTCCGCATCTTTCCGCCCGGGGCTGCGTGCATGTCCAGAACGGTGACGTCACATCCTTGATGCGCCAGCCGCAAAGCCGCTGACAGCCCGCCTATTCCGGCGCCAACGATCACTGTTTTGGGGTAATGCGCTGCCATCTCTGGTCTGATTCACTGTTTCATTTGATTTACATTGACATATGTAAACTAAAATTGACACACTAGAATGCAAAGGAGAGCACACATGCGAATCTCGGAGAGAATTGATCTCGCTATGGCGCGTGCGATTGCACAGGGGCAGGGCACGCAGGCCCCAGCCAAGCTGGCCTCTGCATTGGAATATGCTGTGACGCCGGGTGGTGCGCGGATCCGTCCTACGATCCTGACCTCTGTTGCGTTGGCATGTGGCGATGATCAACCTGCCCTGACGGATGCGGCTGCGGTTGCGCTTGAAGTGATCCATTGTGCCAGCCTCGTCCACGATGATTTGCCTTGTTTTGACGATGCTGACATGCGGCGCGGGAAGCCCGCACTTCATAAAGCGTATTCGCAGCCTTTGGCGGTTCTGGCTGGCGATAGTCTGATCATCATGGGCTTTCAGGTCTTGGCCCGTGCAGCTGGAGCAGCCCCAACGCGAGCCGTTGAGTTGATCGATATTCTTGGCACGCGGACCGGCATGCCGTTTGGCATTTGTGCTGGCCAAGGCTGGGAAAGCGAAAGCGAGATAGACCTGTCCGCCTATCATCAGGCCAAGACCGGTGCTTTGTTCATCGCGGCCACCCAGATGGGTGCTGTTGCGGCTGGCCAAGAGGTCGAGCCATGGGAAGAGCTTGGCGCGCGGATTGGTGAGGCCTTTCAGGTCGCCGATGATCTGCGGGACGCGCTGTGTGACGAACAAACACTGGGCAAGCCTGCCGGTCAGGATGATTTGCACGGGCGCCCCAATGCGGTTGCTTCCTATGGCGTACAGGGGGCCATTCAGCGCTTTGACGATATCTTGGGTGGGGCGATTGCCTCAATCCCTGCCTGTCCGGGCGAGGCTGCCTTAGCCCAGATGGTGCGCGCCTATGCCGAGAAACTTGTCCCCGCCGGTGCGCGTGGCAGATCGACTGTGCCCGGCGAATAGGGATGAACGACCGCCCTTTGTCTCGGCCGATTGAGGCGTTGCCGCGCGGTTCGGTGCGCCGCTCTGGCTGGTTCACGCGACTGATGGCATCGCGCAAGTTTCAGCGCTGGGCTGCGCGTTTTCCCTTTACCCGTGGCACTGTCAGGTCCGAAGGCGAAGCAATGTTTGATCTGGTTGCGGGGTTCTGCCACAGCCAAATCTTACAGGCTTTTGTGCGCCTGAACTTCCCTGCCCTTTTGCTCGTCCATGATATGAAGCTTGATGCGCTTGCTATCGAAGGGCGTGTCCCGCCGGATCGTCTGCGCGTTCTGATGGCGGGGGCTGAGGCAATTGGTTTGGTGCGGTTGCGCAAGTCTGGCCATTACCGCCTGACGCGGCGCGGCGCTGCTCTGGCTGGTGTGCCGGGTTTGCAGGGGATGATTGATCACCACGACATCCTCTACCTTGATCTGGCCGATCCGGTCGCCTTTTTCAGGGGCGAGGTCGAAACAGAGCTTGCCGAGTTCTGGCCTTACGTGTTTGGCGCTGGTGGTGCGACGAACCCTGAAACGACCAAGCGGTATTCCCAGCTTATGGCAGATAGTCAGCTACTGGTCGCGGAAGATACGTTGTCCATGGTTGATTTTGGCAAGGCCAGCCATGTGATGGATGTGGGAGGTGGCACCGGCGCGTTTCTTTCCGAATTGGGCAAGGCGCATCCATCGTTGGAGTTGACCCTGTTTGACCTACCTGCTGTCGCCGAAGCGGCAGAGGCCCGATTTGTTGCGTCGAGCCTTTCCAAGACGGTTGATATCGTTCCCGGCTCGTTTCGCGATGATCCGCTGCCCAAGGGTGCGGATACCATTACTCTGGTCCGTGTTCTTTACGACCATGCTGATGATACTGTCGCGGATTTGCTTGATGCGGTTTTTGAAGCACTGCCAGCTGGTGGGCGGTTGGTTGTGTCAGAGCCGATGACCGGCGGTGCAGTCCCTGAACGTGCGGGAGACGCCTACTTTTCCCTGTATTGTATGGCAATGCGCACCGGACGTGCCCGATCAGCGCTGGAAATCAGTGATCGTCTCGAGGCTGCCGGATTTGAGAACGTGCGCGCCCCACGGGCGCGCCGGCCGTTCATTACGTCGGTTGTGACAGGTGTAAAGCCAGATTGACAAATAAAGTGTCTAAATAATTTGACACCTTGTGGGATAAGCCTACACTGTGGGTAGGACAGAGTGTCGCACTGCCGAATCCCAAATCGGCGCGACATGACGGAGAAGACCTTGGAAACGAACGCAGTTATTCTATCGGCCCCTGGCAAGCTCGCGCTTGATACAGTCGGAATCACCCCGCCTGTCGCGGATGATATTGTCGTTGAAATTCGCCATTCTGGCATTTCAACCGGCACGGAAAAGCTGTTTTGGACCGGTGAGATGCCTCCGTTCCCCGGTATGGGCTACCCATTGATCCCCGGCTACGAAGCCGCAGGTGAGGTGGTCGAGGCCGGTGCGGACAGTGGATTCCGTGTTGGTGAGCATGTCTTTGTTCCCGGTGCGAATTGCTATGAGGGTGCGCACGGGCTTTTTGGTGCCGCAGCGCGGACCATTGTCTCAAAGGCGTCACGGGTCACCCGGATTGATCGCGGTCTTGGATCTGCTGGCGCTTTGCTGGCTCTTGCCGCGACCGCTCGTCATGCAATGGCTGGCCCAAACAAGGCCGTGCCAGATTTGATTATTGGTCATGGTGTTCTGGGCCGTTTGCTTGCCCGTCTGACTGTCGCCTCAGGTGCGCCTGCGCCTACGGTTTGGGAAGTTGACCCCCAACGGATGGATGGTGCCGCTGGCTATGAGGTCATGACACCTGATGCTGACGCGCGCCGCGATTACAAATCGGTTTACGATGCCTCTGGCCGCGGTGATCTGTTGAATGACTGGATTGGCCGTATCGCCAAAGGCGGCGAGATTGTTCTGGCCGGCTTCTACACAGCACCACTGCAATTCGCCTTTCCGCCTGCCTTCATGAAAGAGGCGCGTTTCCGCATCAGCTCTGAGTGGGCGGCGGATGATATGGCCGCCACCAAAGCCTTGGTCGAGACCGGCACACTCGAGCTAGCCGACCTGATCACACACGAACAAGCCGCAGAGACCGCGAGTGATGCCTACGAGACGGCATTCACCGATCCGGCCTGCCTGAAGATGATTTTGAACTGGGGAACCGCATGAAAGACGAAGTGCCAAACCTGAAGGACTTTGATCAACGTCTGCGTGACGAGGCCGCTGTTGAACCTTCCTTGGAGGTGCCACAGGGCGAACCATCGTCAAAGACCCAGATCATCGCGATTTACGGGAAGGGTGGCATCGGCAAGTCGTTCACGCTGGCCAACCTCAGCCATATGATGGCTGAAATGGGCAAGCGTGTTCTGTTGATCGGATGCGATCCCAAGTCTGACACGACAAGCCTGCTTTTCGGCGGCAAAGCGTGCCCGACAATTATTGAAACATCTGCAAAGAAAAAGATTGCGGGCGAAGAGGTCGCGATTGGCGACGTCTGCTTCAAGCGTGGTGGTGTCTTTGCGATGGAACTTGGTGGTCCCGAAGTGGGGCGTGGTTGTGGTGGCCGTGGTATTATCCACGGTTTTGAGTTGCTTGAGAAACTGGGATTCCACGACTGGGACTTTGATTACGTCCTGCTCGATTTCCTGGGTGATGTGGTCTGCGGCGGCTTTGGCCTGCCTATTGCGCGCGATATGGCGCAAAAAGTTATTCTGGTCGGTTCGAATGATCTCCAATCGCTTTATGTTGCTAACAATGTCTGCTCGGCAGTCGAATACTTCCGTAAACTTGGCGGTAATGTTGGGGTCGCCGGGCTCGTCATCAACAAAGATGATGGAACCGGTGAAGCACAAGCCTTCGCCAAAGCAGTTGATATCCCAATCCTTGCCGCTATCCCGCAAGACGACGACCTGAGAAAGAAGTCGGCCAACTATCAGATCGTTGGCACCCATGAGAGCAAGTGGGGCGAGATGTTTGAGGGGCTTGCAACAGCCGTTGCAGGTGCGCCGCCCGTCCGTCCGACCCCGTTGGATCAAGACGGTTTGCTTGGCCTGTTCGACAGCAAGGACACAGGTGCGGACTATCAGCTCGTCCCGGCCACTGACATGGACATGCGCGGCAAGAATGCAAAGCCCAAAGAAAGCCTGGAGGTCATCTACGACGATGTCTGAGGCCGGGACCCATATCCCCGCGGAAATCCGCGAGATGCTTTCCAAGGCGCGCCCCGAGCAACTGGACCGCCTGCTGTGGGAAATCGTCTGTCATCCACCCCGTCAAACCGAGGGGGTGCGCTATGACGCATGATACCGAGACCAAAGGCTACGAAGTCGGTTATGACGCCGCGGGCGAAGTCGAGATCATCGAAGGCGTTGCGCGCGCGGAAGTCAGTGATGACTTCGCCGCCGTTGATCAAGAGACCGCGCTGAGTGGTGGTTGCACCGCAAGTGCGGGCACGATGGAAGCCGCCGCGCGAGCCGCGGGCAAATCCGAAATTCTTGATCAATACGCCAAGGACTACCCGCAAGGTCCGCATGACCAACCGCAGAGCATGTGCCCTGCGTTCGGGTCATTGCGTGTCGGCCTGCGCATGAAGCGCGTTGCCACGGTTCTGTCCGGTTCCGCTTGCTGCGTCTATGGTCTGACTTTTGTCTCGCATTTCTATGGTGCGCGTCGTTCAGTCGGCTACGTCCCGTTCAATTCCGAAACCTTGGTCACCGGTAAGCTGTTTGAGGACATCCGCGAGAGCGTTCACGAGATGGCAGACCCTGATCGCTATGACGCGATTGTGGTGACGAACCTCTGTGTACCGACTGCTTCGGGCGTCCCGCTGCGGTTACTGCCCGCCGAGATCAACGGTGTCCGCATTGTTGGTATTGATGTTCCCGGTTTTGGCATTCCGACCCACGCAGAGGCCAAGGATGTCCTTGCCGGTGCGATGCTGAACTATGCCCGTCAGGAAGTAGCTGCCGGTCCGGTCCAAGCGCCTGTTGGTGGCAAGGCCGATCGTCCAACTGTCGCATTGCTGGGTGAGATGTTCCCTGCTGATCCAATGATGATCGGCGCGATGCTGGCCCCAATGGGTTTGGCTGCCGGTCCAACCGTGCCAACCCGTGAGTGGCGCGAGCTTTACGCCGCCCTTGATTGCGGCGTCGCTGCCGCGATCCACCCGTTCTATACTTCTGCCATTCGCGAGTTCGAGGCCGCTGGCCGCAACATCGTGGGCTCTGCCCCGGTTGGTTACAACGGGACCGCCGCTTGGCTGATGAACATCGGTGAAGCCTACAACGTCCCCAAAGCGCAGATCGCCGCTGCCCAAAACGCGTTCCTGCCTGCGATTGCTGAGGCTCTGAAGGGTGCCCAGATCAAAGGGACCATCACGCTTTCGGGTTATGAAGGCTCTGAGTTGCTGGTTGCCCGGCTGCTCGTCGAAAGCGGCGCGGATGTTCCTTACGTAGGCACTGCCTGTCCGAAGACCCCTTGGTCTGCTGATGATGCCGCTTGGCTTGAATCTCGTGGCGTGAAGGTCGTCTACCGGGCTTCGCTTGAGGAAGACTGCTCTGCCGTGGATGCGATCAAGCCTGATCTGGCAATTGGCACGACACCTGTCGTCCAGCATGCCAAGGAAAAGGGCATTCCGGCCCTTTATTTCACCAATCTAATCTCTGCCCGTCCGCTGATGGGCCCTGCTGGTGCGGGATCGCTCGCGCAGGTCGTGAATGCCGCCATCGCTGGCAAAGAAAAGATGGATACGATGCGCGCCTTCTTTGAGGGCGTAGGCAATGAAGACACCGCCGGTGTCTGGGAGGGTGCGCCGAACCTGCGCCCCGACTTCCGCGCCCAGCATCAAAAGAAGCTTGATAAACTGGCACGCGCTGCCAAAGCGCAGGAGATGATCTGATGCTTGTCACTGATCATGATCGCGCAGGCGGCTATTGGGGTGCGGTTTACGCATTCTGCGCTGTGAAGGGTTTGCAGGTTGTCATTGATGGTCCTGTGGGCTGTGAGAACCTACCTGTCACATCCGTCTTGCACTACACCGATGGTCTGCCACCGCATGAGTTGCCGATTGTCGTGACGGGTCTTTCCGAGACGGAGATGGGCGAAGGCACCGAGGACGCGATGAAGCGGGCTTGGGATACGCTTGATCCTGCCTTGCCTGCTGTTGTTGTCACCGGCTCCATTGCCGAGATGATTGGCGGCGGTGTCACCCCGCAAGGCACAAACATCCAGCGCTTCCTGCCCCGCACCATTGATGAAGATCAGTGGGAATGTGCGGACCGCGCGATGACGTGGATCT
>CAYLMZ010000095.1:0-9408 GCA_964385035.1 uncultured Loktanella sp. | reverse complement strand
GATTGCAGAGGATGAAGCGATGCACGAGTTAAATGGGTTGCTGGAACCCGGTATGGTGGTCAGAAACCCTGCCAAGCCTGACTGGGGTGTTGGACAGGTCCAGTCAAATGTTGGTGGAAAAATCACTGTCAATTTTCGGGAAGAAGGGAAAGTCGTCATCGATGGGGCCTCTGTCCTGCTCGAGATCGTGTATGAATAGATACAACCTAAGGTAGTATATGGGCCGTGGCAATCGGCTTCATTCAAGAACTGCGTAAGAATGGTTACGAAAAAGCTAACACCGACACCAATTTATGAAGGAAGCGTGCATAGAGGCGCCGGTTTGACAACCCGTCTGGCCGCGTCCGAAGCGGATATCCGTGCGGCACAGACGTTGCGGTACAATGTGTTTGTCTCAGAGCTTGGCAGCGATGGCCCTATGGTTGATCACGCGCATGGGTTGGAGTGTGACCGCTTTGACAGTTTTGCTGATCATTTATTGCTGTTGGATCAGGACAGGCCAGAGGGTGATCAGGTCGTCGGGGTCTATCGGTTGATGACGAGAGAGATGGCGCGGCGGGCTGGGCAATTCTATTGCGCCGACGAATACGACCTGTCTGCGCTTACCAAGAGTGATCTGGGTTTGCTTGAGTTGGGAAGATCATGCCTGCATCCAGACTATCGCGGTGGCAACGGCATGCTGCATTTGTGGGGCGCGTTAAGCCGCTACATCTCCGAGAACCAGATTGATGTCATGTTTGGTGTGGCATCATTTCATGGGACGGATGTGTCCGACTACCAACAAGCGCTGGCGCTGCTGGGACAAAAATACCTTGCCCCACCGCAGCTTCGGGTCAGGGCGCATGGTCCAACCGCAATGCCGCTTGATCAATTGGATGGTGACGCGTTTGACCGACTTGTTGCCGTCAAGCAAATGCCTGCCTTGGTCAAAGCCTATCTGCGCCTTGGCGCTGTCGTCGGGGAGGGGGCATTCATAGATCATGCCTTCAATACCACAGACGTCTGTCTGATCTTGCACAAGGATGCGATCAACACGTTGCAACAGTCCATCTACACGCAAGGGGGTCGCCCATGAGCGAGACATGGTATGGTGCCGACGAACCCGGACCGGAGCCCTTGCGGGCTGGTGACTGGACGCGGATTGCAGCGCGTGCGATCCCGTTGATCATTCTGGTGTTCGGTGGGTTGGCGATCTTGCTACTGGTCAGGGTGATCGAACGCCCCTTGAACGGGTTGCGCCGTCCTGTCACCCCGTTCATCACGCAGTTTGTGTGCCGCGCGGCGTTCTTGATCCTTGGCATGACCTATACGACAAGCGGCACCCCGATGGTGGGTGCGGGCGCGGTTGTTGCCAATCACACTTCGTGGCTTGATATTTTCGCATTGAACGCCCGCAAACGCATCTACTTTGTGTCGAAGTCAGAGGTGGCCGGATGGCCCGGCATAGGCTGGCTGGCGCGCGCAACGGGCACAGTCTTTATCAAGCGCGACAGACGCGAGGTATCCAAGCAGATCGAGGTATTCCGCGCACGGCTTTTTGCCGGTCACAAGCTTTTGTTTTTTCCTGAAGGGACCTCTACCGACGGGTTGCAGGTCTTGCCGTTCAAGCCAGCGTTGTTTGCCGCTTTTTTCGATCCGGCCTTGCGCGAGACGCTCAGGATGCAAGCGGTCACGGTGAACTACATTCCCCCCAACGGGGCTGATCCCCGCTTTTACGGTTGGTGGGGTGATATGGAGTTTGGCCCACATCTTTTGTCAACCCTTGCTGCCAAACGTCAGGGTGGCGTGCATGTGGTCTATCATGATCCGGTCAGCGTCGCTGACTACGCTGATCGCAAGGCTTTGGCGAAAGCAATGGAGGATCAGGTGCGTGCAGGTCTAACCCAGCATCGCGGCCCGTAAGCCCGCAAGGGTTAGGGCGGGGTTTTCCTGTGTCCAGATCTCGTCACCGATGCCAAAAAAGTCTGTATGGGGTGCGAGTTGGCGAATGATTGCCTCGTCAAGGGCACCTTCTGCCACGACCGGCACCTCGATCATCATTGACCACCACTCGAATAACTCTTGCTCTGCCTGCCGCCCATCGCCCAACGGTGTAGCGCCGACAGGTCCAAAGCTAATGTAGTCGGCTCCCAATTCTCCTGCTGTCATGCCGTCGTGGCGTGAGTTTGTGCAAAAACTCCCCACGATGGCATCATCCCCGAGGTCTTTGCGGACCTTGCGAATGCTACGCCCCCCGTCTTGCAGATGCACGCCATCCAGCCCAAGCCGTTCGACCATCATGATATGACTATCAATAACCAACGCGACATCGCGATCATGGGTCACTTCCCGCAAGGCGTCGGCGGCTTTTGCGATCCGTGCCTCGTCCTTGGTGGCCAGGGCAAGCCTGACGCAGGCCACTTCGGTACTGTCTAGACAGGCCGCAAGCTGTGCAGGATAGCTGGACAGGTCAAATTCCGGTGGGCTGATCAGGTATATCTGAGGGTGGTCGGGCGCGTCGGTCATGACTGGCGGTCCTGAATTTGTCTTTGGTGGGCCGCTTTTAGCGGGGAAAATGCAGGTTGGCCATGCCTGTTTGGGCGGGTCCGCTTCTTGCCTTGGTGGAATGGGCGCAGTATCACCGCGCGATCCCAATTGATGAGGCCCCGATGCCAATCCCTGACCCACAACCTGCCTTTGTGTTGATCCGCCCTCAGATGGGGGAAAACATTGGAGCCGCTGCGCGTGGCATGTGGAACTTCGGGCTGGATCGGATGCGTATTATTGATCCGCGTGACGGTTGGCCGAACCAAAAGGCTGTGGCGATGGCAAGTGGCGCAGGTCGCTTGCTTGATGAGGCGCAGATATTCGAAGACACACCCGATGCGATTGCCGATTGCGACTATGTTTACGCCACGACAGCCCGCCCGCGTGGTCTGACAAAACTGGTGCTGACGCCTGAGGCGGCCATGCAAGATGCCCGCAAGCGCATCGCTGAAGGACAGAAAGTTGCGGTGATGTTCGGCCCCGAAAGGTCGGGCATGGAAAATGTCGATATCGCACGGGCCAATGCGATTATCTCGGTTCCGGTAAATCCCGAGTTTCCTTCGCTCAATCTGGCCCAATGTGTTTTGCTCACGGGGTATGAATGGCGCCGCGAGGCCGTGCCGACCGCGCCAGCGCGCGTGGATGCCGTCGCCGATTGGGCGGAAAATATCGAAGTCGAAAAGCTCGCGGATCATTTCGAGGACAAGCTGGGTGATGCCGGTTTCTTTTATCCTGAAGCGAAAGCAGACAACATGAAGATGAACCTGCGCAACCTGTGGTCGCGCATGCCGCTGACCCGGGCCGATGTGCAGATGCTGCACGGGATTATGCGCCAGATGGTGCGCTGGAAAGAACGTGGCTAAACATGGGCTGTTGCGGCAGACTGCCGCTTGCAGCCACCCTAGGCCAGTCCTAGGTTCCGACCAAAGACGTAGCGGAGAATAAGAATGGCAACCAAACGCTCTATTTTTGAAGAGGTTGGCGATACCCCAAAGCAGACCGCAGCCCCCGGTGGGATTGATAGGGTCGGGCAGGGCGCGCGTGGTCTGATCCGTGGTTGGTTGATGGTGCTCTTCGGGCTTGTGGTTGTTATGATCGTTGTCGGTGGGCTGACGCGTTTGACGGACAGCGGATTGTCCATCACGGAGTGGGCACCTGTGACGGGTGCGATGCCCCCGATGTCAGAGGCCGCATGGCAGGAGGAGTTCGACAAATACCGCGCCATCCCTGAATACCAGTTGCAAAACAAGGGTATGAGCATGGCCGAGTTCAAGGTCATCTACTGGTGGGAATGGGGTCACCGGCAGCTGGGCCGGTTTATCGGACTGGTCTGGGCGGCCGGGTTTGTCTTTTTCCTTGCGACCCGCAAGATGCCTGCGGGTTGGACCGGTCGGTTGCTGTTTCTTGGTGGACTTGGTGGGCTACAGGGCGCGATCGGCTGGTGGATGGTTTCGTCGGGATTGGAAGAGGGGATGCTTGATGTGGCGTCCTACCGGCTCGCAACGCATCTGGGGCTGGCATTTGTCATCTTCGGGTTCATTGCGTGGTATGTTTACATGCTTGGCAGGTCACAGGCTGATCTGATGCAGGCACGGCGCAGCAGTGATGCAGGGTTGATGCGGCTTGGGACGGTTCTGGCTGTTTTTGCCTTTATCCAGATTATTCTGGGCGCATTGGTGGCCGGGATTGATGCCGGACGTGCTTTCCCCGACTGGCCGTTGATGGCCGGTGGGTTCCTGCCGCCGCAACCTTTTGATTTGCAGCCTATCTGGCGGAACTTCTTCGAAGATGCGGGGCTTGTGCAATTCATGCATCGGATGGCCGGTTATGCGCTCTTTGCGTTCGGGATATTCGTGTGGGTGCGCGCACGGCGGTCCGCATATGATCAGACCCGCTTTACCTTCAATGCGATTATGGCTGTGATGCTCTTGCAGATGGTGCTGGGGATTGTGACCGTAATCTACTCTGCGCCGTGGCAGGTTGCGATTGTGCACCAACTTGGCGCTGTCGTGCTTTGGGCGCTGATCCTGCGCGGTCGCTTCCTCGCACAATACCCACAGGCGCAAGCAATCAAGGGTTCAGCATGACAGCATATGAAGAGTTGATGGCGTTTCAGCGTGAAACAGAGGCGCTGGCGCAAGTCGCTGGACGTCTTGGTTGGGATCAGGAAACGATGATGCCAACAGGGGCAACGCCACAGCGTGCCGAAGAACATGCCGCCATGGCCAAGATCCTACATGCACGCCGGATTGATCCGCGCGTCGGTGAATGGTTGGAGACAGCGCAAGCCACGGATGATGTCGCTGCGGCGAACCTGCGCCACATCCGCCACGACTATGTCCGAACTGCCAAGGTGCCGGCCGATCTGGCCGCGGAGTTGGCAAAAACAACCTCCCTGGCGCACCGTGTCTGGGCACAGGCACGCGCCGATGAAGATGTTGAGGCTTTCTTGCCGATGCTTGAAAAAGTCGTGGAGTTGCGGATCGCGCAGGCGCAGGCAGTCGCGGATGACGCGGATCCATATGATGCATTGCTGGAAGATTATGAGCCGGGCGCGACCGGGGCCTCGATTGCTGCCATGTTCGATAGTCTACGCCCGCGGTTGGTTGCGTTGCGCGCCGCCATTCTGGACCGGCCTGCACCCGCCACGCTGTCTGGCACATTCGATGAAGAAGCACAGCTGAAACTATCACAAGAGCTGGCGCTGGCTTTTGGTTACCGCACAGACAACGGTCGCATCGACAAGGCGGTGCATCCGTTTTCGTCAGGGTCGGGACTGGATGTGCGGATCACAACCCGCACCAGTCTGACCGATCCGTTCAATTGCTTTTATTCGACGATCCATGAGGTTGGCCATGCAGCCTATGAGCAGGGGATTGATCATGCACATCTGCTGACACCATTGGGGCGCGGTGTGTCCATGGGCGTGCATGAAAGCCAAAGCCGCATCTATGAAAACCAGCTTGGGCGCAGCCGCGCCTTTACAGGGTGGCTTTTCGGTCGGATGCGGGATGCCTTCGGCGACTTCGGTATTGCTGATGAAGAGGCATTCTACGCGACTGTAAACCGCGTGAGCGACGGGTTCATCCGTACCGAGGCAGATGAGGTGCAGTATAATCTGCACGTCATGTTGCGGTTTGACCTCGAGCGAGCGTTGATGGCGGGTGACTTAAAAGTCTCTGATTTGGAGGCCGCTTGGAATGACCGCTTTGCCGCAGACTTTGGCTATGCTGTGGACAGACCTTCTAACGGTGTCTTGCAGGATGTGCATTGGTCGGAAGGCCTGTTTGGGTATTTTCCAACCTATTCCTTGGGCAATGTCTATGCAGGATGTCTGCATGAGGCCTTAAGAGCCGATGTGCCCGATCTGGATGCTGATCTTGCATGCGGTGACACGTCAAATGCGACGGATTGGTTGCGCAAAAATCTACAGCAGTTCGGCGGGCTGCGGACCCCCGGCGAGACGATTGCCCATGCCACCGGTCAAGCACCCGACGTCGCACCGCTCTTGGCCTATCTGGAAGAGAAATTCAGCGCGATCTACGGCTTGTAGAAGTGGGAGCCTCCGGCGGAGGTATTTTTAAACATGAGAAGGCTCAGGCCCAGTCGGGCTTGCGCTTTTCAAGGAAGGCATTGATGCCTTCGTCGGTCGCCTCGGCCAGCATGTTTTCGACCATGACTGATCCGGCATAGGCGTAAGCGTCTTGGGTCGTCATCTGCGCCTGATTGTAAAAGGCAGATTTGCCGGTCTTGACCGCAAGCGGTAGTTTTTCGGCGATCTTGAGCGCAAGGGCGCGGGTTTCATCTGCAAGCTGCTCTGCCGGGACTGAACGGTTGATCAAACCAAGTTCCTGCGCCTCGTCTGTCTCAATGAACCGACCCGTGGTCAGCATTTCAAATGCGGCCTTACGGTGGATGTTACGCGTGAGCGCAACCATGGGCGTTGAACAGAACAGACCAATATTCACTCCATTCACCCCAAACCGCGTTCCTTCGGCTGCAATGGCAAGATCGCATGTCGCGACAAGTTGGCAGCCTGCTGCAGTGGCAATCCCGTGGACCTGCGCGATGACTGGCTGCGGGATGGATTGAACCGTCTGCATCATGGTCGCGCACCGATCAAACAAATCGGCAAAATAGCCGGCCCCTTTGTCGGGCGATTGGCGTCCGGCCTGCATTTCTTTCAGGTCATGGCCCGCGCAAAACGCTTTGCCTTCACCACGGATGATGACCGCGCGCACGTTTGTGTCTTCAGCAATGTCGTTGAGGCTGTCTTGCAAGGCGGCAAGCATCGCATCTGACAGGGCATTCAGCCGCTCTGGTGCATTCATCGACAAGGTCGCGATCTGGTCAGAATCGGTACGGTTCAGCAGGGTCATCTTGTCTTGTCTCATGATTTCTGGTCGGTTACGCGCCAAGGTATGTCAGAAGGCGCGGCTATGGAACTGCAAATGGATATCGACGCATTGCACCGTTTCCTGGGGCAGGAGTTTCCGCAAGCGGGTGATGATCTGCGGATTGTTGCATTGACCCCCGACGGTTTGATCATGCGGTTGCATGTCAATGAAACACACTTGCGACCCGGTGGCACGGTTTCAGGCCCCACCATGTTCATGTTGGCCGATGTTGCTGTCTATCTGGCTATTCTGGCGCGGATCGGTCCTGTCGCTTTAGCTGTCACAACAAACTGCGCCATGGATTTTATGCGCAAGCCCGCGGCAGGTGCGGATCTGCTTTGCGAAGTACGGATTCTCAAGCTGGGCCGCACGCTGGCGGTGGCTGATGCATTGATCAAAAGCGAGGGGCAAGATGCGCCGGTCGCCCGCGCAAATCTCACATACGCAATTCCACCCAAAGGCTAGGGCAGGTGGGCCGCCCCCCATAGCCATCCGAATGCCATCACAGCCGCGGTGATCATGGCCGCGTAAATCGCAAGTTTTCTGTTCGAGAATGGTCGTTCACCAAAAGTCCTTCCGTGAAGCCCGCAGGTGACGATCTTGTGTGGCTTATCAGCGTAGACATAATGCAAGATCCAGACCGGCAAAAGAATCCGTCTGTAGCGGGTTCCGCTCGTGTGTGTCTTGTAGCTGACCGATGTGATCCGCGATTTTCCGGAATGTGTTTTGATCCGGTTGCGCAGCAGAATGTCCTTGTCCTTTCTCAAGGCAGCGACACCTTCGGCCAGGGTTTGGTGATGCCGTTCGGCGGCAAAGCCTGCGAGGTATGCCGCCTCATATGGGCGCAATTCTTGCGGGTCGAAGTCGTGCAAAATCCCGTCCCGGATCAACGGCGTGACATGGTGCGACGCCGGGACCAGAAGATCGTCAAAGAAGTGATCCAGTCGCCCTTTCTGCGTCTTGGTTGTCCAGTTCTTGCCACGTTTCACACGATACCTGACGGTGTAATTGACGACTTCGCGGCTATCAAACGTCCAGAAGGGTACATAGATGCCCGCAATTCTGCCGCTGCTTACGATGTCTTTGAGGTCGTCAGGTGCAGCACGGCGTTGCGCAGCCCATGCGATTGCGCGAGCCTTTGCATCTGCCTGAGCGATCTGAAAAGGGATGACACCCATGGTCAGATAGCTGGCGTCCTCTGACTTGAGGACGACAGGCCCGTCACAATATGCGCAACGCTCAGAGAGCGAGGGGCCGGTGAAGATGATTTCTCCGCCGCAGGTCTGGCAGCCATATGTCGTGATCCGCTCATGCCGGGTTTGTTCGGTGTGGGGTAGATCGGGGTCGTAGTGGAATTCCCGCGCGGGGTCTGCGTCAGGGTCCACTTCAATCGCGCGAATAGTCCCGCAGTTGACGCATTTCAACGCCTGACCTGCTGGATCATAGCTGCATTGCCCTCCGCATGCCGAACATTGCAGTTCTTTTTGAATGGCCAGATTGTTCATTAGTCGTCAGCCAAGGCCGCTGCGATCTCAAGCAGAATGGCTAGTCGAAGGGCAGCCCGATCCAATGCACCTTGCAGATCCCTGTGCACCGACCAATCGCCGAGAATTGTCGCGAAAAACCAGATCGCCATGATCCAGAAGGCAATGAAGGCCCAACCAGAAACCGTGATCAGAAACCCAACCGATCCGCGTTTGAGTTCATGCCTGGCTTCATTGATTTGGATGAGTTTTTTGACTGGCAGAATACCAATGGCTGTCCCCAAACCAAAAAGCAGGATACCAAAGAGGAACGGTGTAAGGCTCAGCACTGTGTTACTTTTCTGACGTGACGCGGCAAGTATCGTGCAATCGCTGGGGTGTGATCAAGGGTGCAGAGCCTATCCACGCACAATTGCATGGGGTAAAATAATACCCAAATATTAACGCATTGAAATCAAATGTTTTTATAGTGAATGTTGTCGTTGACTGGGGTGCAAAGACCTATATAACGCCGCAATCCGAATGACTGTGGCCCTGTGCCACCCCAACTTCTTGGTGAGATATGAAAACCTTTACCGCAACTCCAGCGGATATCGACAAGAAATGGATCCTGATCGACGCTGAAGGCGTTGTTCTGGGCCGTCTTGCTTCGATCGTCGCGATGCGCTTGCGCGGCAAGCACAAGCCATCCTTCACACCGCACATGGACATGGGCGACAATGTGATTGTCATCAATGCCGACAAAGTGCAGCTGACAGGTAAGAAGCGCGATGAGCGTTACTACTGGCACACTGGCCACCCCGGCGGCATCAAGTCCAAAACAAAAGCCGAAATTCTGGAAGGTGCGCACCCTGAGCGCGTTGTCATGAAAGCTGTTCAGCGCATGCTGCCCGGTGGCAAGCTGAGCCGTCAGCAGATGACACATCTTCGCGTCTTTGCTGGTGCTGAGCACGGCATGGAAGCCCAGAAGCCCGAAGTTCTGGACGTCAAGTCCATGAACA
>CAYLMZ010000094.1:0-9426 GCA_964385035.1 uncultured Loktanella sp. | reverse complement strand
CGGGCGGTGCGACAGGGCACCTTGCCGACGGATCAGAGGAGGTGTAGGTGACGGGCACCACAGAGCAGAGGCGAGTTGGCGGAGTGGTTACGCAGCGGATTGCAAATCCGTGTACACCGGTTCGATTCCGGTACTCGCCTCCAATCTTTTCAATAACTTGCGGCATTCCTCGTCTCCACTCGCTCGGTTTTTGAAAGAGTCGTTGAAACATTCATGTTTCATTCCAGCTCTGCTCAAAGCGGTTTCTGGCGTCCTGCGCCCGGGTTGCTAGTTCTCTTTGCCTAATCTGACCTCCATACTTTTTTAGCATTTCAACCCCAGAATGACCGGTGACGGCTTTCACCATCTCGTCGTCACATCCAGCCAAGTAGAATTCGATTGTCGCGTTCCTCCGCAACCCCTGGGTGACGAACCGAGCGGCATCAGGGTGTTGCATCGCCGCCTTCACTTTGCGCATTTCTGCAGCAACAGTTCGGTAGCGCACTGGGCGTCATTATGTCGGTGATGATAGTCAGGCCTTTTTTCTCCACCGCGCTTAGATGCGCTTTGAGGCGATCCGTTAGAGGTATCCACAACGGCTTATCGGTCTTCCCTTGGGTAAAATCGTAGGCCCCGTCTTTGATATGCCCCCAGCGGATCTCCTGAACATCCCCAATCCGCTGGCCAGTACCGAGGCAGAGTTCGTACACGAGCCGCGCACGGGGCGTTGCTACAGCTTCAAATTCATCACGCATATCATCTGGCCAGGGCTCACAACCGTTACTTTTATGCTTGAAAAGCAGGATGCCCTTGGCGGGGTTTCCATGCTTTTTTTTAAGGAAGCCGATCAGCCGAGCGTGGTTCATAAGCACCACCATGACTTGCACAAGATAGTTCGCTTGCCGCCAGCGCTCGGTATTGGCGCGGTGCAGTTCATATATATGCCGCATTTCGATCTTGGCGGGGTCTTTCTCGCCCCAGATCGTGCGGATATGGCCTTTATATTTTCGGTGGCCCGACTTGGTACGCGGCTTCAGCTTCCCGAATGCTTCACTTTCATAGTAGCTCAAGATCAGTGCCTCAAGGTTTCGCCTAGCTGGGACAGTTTCGCAACCCTGGAGCAACTGGTTCCAGTGATCCCAAAACTCGGGCGTTCCCTGCTTCTCCTTCATCATTTCAGATTGGCCCCGTGAACGGCGGATGAAGCGAACATACCCTCGATCGGCGTAAACGTACTTTGGCAGGTTTTTCTTGGTCATCCGCCTATTCTCAATTCACCTGAGAGGAAGTCGTCAGTACTGTCTTTGTCGATCATGGAAGTATCAATCACCGTCTTGCCATCGGGCTTGAGTTCAAACCGTGCACGCATCCAACCGGCATCCCGGGCCGCTCGAAGCAGTGCAACGGCGTTCTGCCTAGCTTGAGTGTGGGGGCGCGAGACTTTAGCCATCGAGACCACCGCACACTACTTTCGCATGCCCAGCTTCGAACGCGGCGAAGCCGAAGTCTTTGGCGGCCAGAGAGAAGCCGAAGTCTTTGGCGGCCAGAGAAAGGCATGACCCTACCAAATCAATACCCATCATATCCTCAAGCAGCATCGAGAGAGAGGCCGAGACGGTGAGCAATTACCTCAAGCTCGCTAGGATCGTAGGTCTATCGCCCCGCAATACTGCGTTGAGCGGGTATTCGGGCTGACTTGGCCGCCTCGCAAAAGGCTCTGTGGTTGGGCGCTTCAACGTAGCGTGCCTCCACGAGCGCGCGCGGTAGTTGTGTTAGGGGAAACTGCTCGGCCATGATGGTTCCTCTCGCATTGGGACAGTCATGCTTTCCGAAGGACGCGCGAAACTCACATGGGGTGCAACTGTTTTAAGCTGCAACTTGTGAGTATCGTCACAGGCGTCGGCCCGGATAAACATGACGGTCTGACAGAAATGATGATCAAGCTGCATCCCAATGTTCTGTATGTCATCGGAAGTCGCAAGGGTGTTGGCGCACCCGGGACTTCCATTTCTTAAGACAGCCGAAAGCGCTTGATCCATACAGGCGTCGTCCCTGTTTGAAGTGCGTGTGCAAGCAAGAGCTTTGTGAGATCCACTGAGTCTTCGGGTTGAATTCCTTTATGTAACTGATTTGAAATGTAAATTTTTCGTGCGATTGGTAGTTTACCGAGCTCTCAACTTGAAAAGACGCCCACACACATCTCAGAAGCCGCAAGCGGAAACCGAACGAGACCAAGTCCTGCTGCATTGCGCGATCCGCTGCGGCCCGGGCGTCGAATCTCGCTCAACGAGCGGCAGCTACTCAATTTATGGGTATCGGCTGTTTAGCCCACTGGCTGAGGTTTCGATAAACGCTCCGCTGATGTGGGCGGTTCTCGCCGCATCCGCCACCTACGAGGGCCATCGATATGCGTGTGACAGCGATTCACGCCCAAGCTAACCGAGAACAGCAAGATGGGTTTTCCCCTAGCGTTAAAAGAACGCCGCGAAGCAGCAACACGGCGGCCCCGCGGTTTGATCCGCCATCTTTTTGCGGCCCGCTCAACCGTTGACGATTGGCACGGCCCAAAATGCTTGTTCAACGATCGGGTTCAGGCGATCTTCACTTCAACGAATACGCCACTTGTGGGTTGTCGGTTCATGGTCATCGTCATTCAAATACCATGCCTTAACGAAGGCACGACAATAGGGCCTACCATCACAGACGTGCTTCGGCATACGACCCACCTTGGCGATGTCCGTATTTTGGTGATCGACGATGGGTCCACCGATGACACGGTGGACCAGGCCTGGGCGGCTGGTGCTGACTATGTCGTTCGCCATGGCGTGAACCGCGGCCTTGCCGAGGCATACATGACAGGGCTGAGCTTTGCTCTGAGCCTTGGGGCAGAAATCATCGTGAATACAGATGCTGATAATCAATACGACGCGGCCGGCATTTCGGCGCTCTTGGCGCCCTTGCGGGCAGGTGAAGCCGATGTTGTGGTCGGCGCACGCCCCATCGAGGCGATCGCGCACTTTTCACCGGTTAAGAAGCGTTTACAACGCCTTGGAACCGCGATTTTGCGCAAGCTGAGTCGCACCGATGTTGTCGATGCTACCTCTGGGTTTCGGGCAATTACGAAAGAGGCAGCGCTCCGGCTAAATTCCTTCACCGATTACACCTATACGCTGGAGACGCTGATCCAGGCAGGACTAAACGGGTTGCGGGTGTGCTCCGTGCCGATCACATGCAACCCGCCAACACGGTCTTCGCGGCTCATGCGCAACATGCGAAGCTACGTGTGGCGCTCGGCGCGGGACATGCTGCGGCTGACCGTGGTTTATGCGCCGCTGCGCAGCTACCTTATCCTATCGGCAGCGCCGCTATTGGCGGCATTGTTGCTTGGGCTCCGCTACCTCGTTCTGGTGATGTTCGTGGATCCGGCGCGCAGCCATACCCCAAGCCTTATTCTGATGGCTGTTCTTGGCGTATTGGGGTTCCTGATTGTGGCGCTCGGTATGATTGGCGAGATGCTGTCGGTGAACCGTCGCTTATTGGAAGATCAACAGGTGATGGAGCGTCGCCGAGCGGTACAATCTGGTGAGTTGCTGCCGCGCGTGCCGATCGAGCGTCTGAGCCCGCCGCCACATTTCGGCGCAGGGGGTGAACGGGAGCCTGACAAGGTGGGAGGTGGGGCGTGACAGCAACGCGGGCTGTCGGGCGCGACAGACTAGTGCAATTAGGCCTTGATTGCGTGCCGAAGATTCTAACGCTCCAGGATCGGGTCCCGCATAGTCCCACCTACGGGTGTTTTGACCGCGCGTTCTGGCACTTGCGCACCAAGGATTTTCCGTCGGGGATGGCGCAGGAGTTCGTCCTGCCGCTGGCGTTGGCGTATGCGCATGACTATGAAGACAATACGTTTTTCCGGCATGCCACGATTAAGGAATGGGTGCGGGCCGGGATCGCTTATGCCGCGCGGAGTGCGCATCGCGACGGGTCTTGTGACGACTACTACCCGTATGAAAAAGCGGCTGGCGCTGCGGCGTTCTCACAATACGCGATCCTGCAGGCGCTGAGCCTGACAGGGCTTGATCCTGCGCCGTTCGCGGACTTCCTAACCCGACGGGCGCGATGGTTGGCGCGGCACCAAGAATCCGGACGCTTATCAAACCATGAGGCGTTGATCGCGAACGGACTCTTGAAACTGCACGCTTTAGTTGGCGATCCGGAATTTAGGGTGGCAGCGGAAAAGCGCGTCGCGCGGCTTCTGAGCTGGCAGTCGCCCGAGGGCTGGTTCTACGAGTATCAGGGGTGTGATCCGGGATACCTGACGCTGACGCTCGGCAATATGGCGGAGATCGACGATCAGGCCCCGGATCTGAACCTGCGCCCCTCAATGCAACGTGCGATCAGCTTTTTGGAAGCCCTCCAGCCGCCAGATGGATGGATGGGAGGGGAGTGGACTAGCCGCAATACGAACAATTTCTTTCCGCATGGGTTGGAGCTCTGCGGGGCTTGGGCACCAGAGGCGCTGCGCATCAACGACCGCGCGATTGCGGCGCTGGACCCTGCGCCGGAATACCGAGACGATGCGATCATCGCGCATCATTGCTGGAGTTATCTGAAAGCGGCCCGGGTGTGGCGGGTTGACCGCCCGGCGCCGAACGATGCGCAGACCGCGGCGCGCCAGCACTTCCCACACGCTGGCATCGAGATTCGACGTAAGGGACGCAATACGCTGCTCGTCGCTACAAAGAAGGGTGGCAGTTACAGGTTCTATCGGGCCGACCGGCTGTTGCGGGCAGATACGGGCGTATCGGTACAACTCCGCAGGCGGGCAAAGCTGCGCACTTATGTATGCCATTTATGGAACGATGACCCCGAGACGCTGGAGGCTGATGACACCTTCATCATCAAGGGTGCAATGGGGCGCGCCAAACAGAGCCAGATGACGCCTATGAAACAGGTGGTTCTCCGGTTGGCGATGCTGAGTTTTGGGCGGTTTTGCCCAAACCTCATCCGCCGCGGCCTGCAGGCCCTCCTCATCACTGGCGATACGGGCAGCAGCCTGCGATTCGAGCGACGCCTCACCATGGGGGATGACGCGCTCATGGTGACGGACGACGTCTACGGACCAGGTGATATCGCGGCGGCGGGCATAGGTCCGGCGCAAACGTCGATCTACACGGTCATGAGCCGCGTCTATCATCCGCCACAGCTTCAGCCTTGGGATGATCTGACAGCGAGCATCCAACCCGGCGATGGACTGCGGTTGAAACATGTAACCCGCGTGGACGCAGCGCCTTGAAACGTGTGATGTCAATCTGCGTCAGTCTCGCCATCCTTGCCATCGTCTGGTCACTGGTCGACACGCAGGCGTTGTGGTCGGTGCTGGCTCAAACCTCTACCGGCAGACTGGCTTTGGCATTGATATTACTTAGCGCACTTGTGTTTTTGTCGGGCATTCGGTTGATCCTATTGGCTAGGGTCGGCGGCTACGGGTTAAGCGTCGGCCAAGGGTTGCGCGCGACCTTTGTGGCCAACACGCTCAACATGGTGTTGCCAAGCAAACTAGGGGATGTGCTGAAAGCGACAGTGATCGCGCAAAGCGGCACCGGCCAGTTGCGGCACGCCTTTGCACTCGCGGTGTGGGAAAAGCTTGCGGACCTGACAACGCTCTTCGTGACGGCGTCAATCACGGCGCTGGTGATCGGAAATTCTCCGCTGCTGACGGGGGTATTGGTGCTCGGCAGCGGATTGGGCGTCACGTTGTTGCTGGTGCCGCGCTGTTTAACGATACCTATGCGAAGCGCGGGCGGGAGCGCCTTGGGATTTGCGCCCGCTTGGGAACGTCTTTTGGGACAGTTAAAGAGCCGACCGACAGGGTTGATTGGCGTTTTGGCTTTGTCCGGGGTGATTTGGTTGGGGCATTTGGTGCAGATCGCGTTGATGATCCGTGCTTTAGGCGTCGATGGAGATGCCGCATTCTGGGGGGACGTCATCGCGATGATGCCCGTTGTCATCGTGGCGGGGCTGCTTCCCTTGACCTTTGCCGGGATCGGCACCCGCGATGCGGCGATCGTGGCCCTTTTGGGGCCGATGATCGGCGGTGCCGCTGCGGCGGCCACCGGCGTGCTGTTTTGGTTGCGCTACCTGGTACCTGGTCTCATCGGCCTTCCTTTTATGAGCGGGTACGGCGCAGGGCTTCGCCGCCACCTAGAGGCGGCACAGAAGGAGAATGCGAATGGTGGGGATTAAGCGGCATGGGCCCGTCGCGGCAGCAGTTTTTTGCTACGGAGTGATGCTGGTCTGGGTCTACACGTGGTTCGCGCCGGCAGTCCTCTCTGACCCCATGAGCATCACGCGCGATGACGGGCGGCATTTTGTGGTTTGGCTACGCGCGTTAGCTGATCCTACGCTATTTCCCGATGACCCGATTGCCGATTATTTCCGCAATCTCACGCCCATTGTGTTCGAGGCGTTGCATTGGCCAAGTGTGGTTCTTGGCATTGATGTGATGGCATGGAACTTGCTGGTCGTGGTGCCACTGACCCTCGGGGTCGGCGTTCTCGCTGCGTATACGCTCATCGCTGCGATCTTCAGCGATCCGTTTCAGCGGATTGGGGTTCTTTGTGTGACATTACTCTCTGTCAGCTGGTCTATGGCTGAAGGGTTGCCCCGATCCTTTAACGCCCCAATCGTTTTTGGAGCGCTGGCTGCATATCTCTGGCGTAAGCCGATTGCTTTGAGTTTCATTCTGGCTTTCGGCGCCAACATGTACCCTGCCGCCGCAGTTACGGCACTTGCCGCGATCGGGACTGCAGGCTTGTTTGGGTGGGCGAGGTTTCAGCGCTTCTCCGCAGCAGAGCCCTTGCTTACCGGCGTCTCAATCCTCGCGACTGCAGCTGGGCTTCTCCTGTTTTTGGCAGGAGCGAATTCCGCCGGCGACACAGTTTTATTGGAAGAGGCGCGATCGCTTCCAATCTTCCAGGCACAGGGACGGACCAGCTTCTTTCTAGAAAGCCAGTTTGATTTCTGGGTTTGTGGCCATCGTTCTGGCGTATTGAGGAATTGCTTTGCGCTAGGATCTGGTCCAGCGCTCGCGATCTACGCCTTTGCTTTGATTGCTGGCGGTGTCCTAATCGGGCGCAGCTCGGCATCGCATCGGGCGAAATCTGCTTTGCTTGCGCTGTTCATTGGGGGCGGAATTCTTTTTTTCGTGGCGCACCTCATCGCGTTTAATGCCCACCTTCCCTCCCGGTATACAATAGCGTCGCTTGCGGTCTTGTTCCCTTTGACTCTTGGTGCGGTTACCACCGCCCTGGCGGTTGCAAAACAAAGAGCGGTGCGTCGGTTCGGCCAAGCGGCTTGCCTTTTCCTGATCATTGTTTTTGCAGGCTTCGTTCTACTGACGGACCGTCGACCATACCTCCAAGATGACTATCCAGAGGTCACCAATACCCTTCGCGATCTGCCGACTGACACGCGCGTCGCCGGGTTCCACTGGATGACGGACAGTGTTCCGGCCTATGCCGCGCGGTCAGTCTATGTAAGTTGGGAGCTCACCGTGCCCTATAAACGGGACTACCTCGCGGAGATGGAGGCGCGCGCGGGTGCATTAGACCGGCTTTATCGAGGGCCGGTCGATGCAGAGTGGCACAGGCTTCTCGATGACTCCGGCATCGACGTATTCCTCGCCTCTCCAAGCGATGCGCAGTTCTGGGCACGCATGGATATGTCCTTCGAGCAAGTCACTGCGCCACCGCGCCGAACCGTGTTCGAGACACATCTCCGGGTCGCGGTGCCCTGCATGATCGCGTCTGCCAACGGGGTGTTCTCAACGCGCGATGCCGTGTTTGCAATAGATGCAGCGTGTTTTGCGGAGGCGATGCGCACAGATAATTGAGCCATTTCTGGGGATTAGGTCATGTTGGCAAATGACGCACCCACAGCCAGACCGAAACTATGTCGACGAACCCGAGAAGCTCTCTGCGATTTTGTCGCATCGGGGAGCGACGCGGCGGGCTTTTTTGCGTCTGTTTATGGATTACTGATTGCCTTCTATCAGCTGTTCGATCTCTCGCTCCATCCGGACTAGGTTGTAAATCCTTCCGCATATCAACCCATTCCTGCGCCCGCATCCCGTGCTTCCAGGTCGGGTGTGATCGGCCTGCCTTGTGGCCTCCACCTGCCTGACCTGCTCCCCTTGGAGTCCGCGTTTATAGGTTAGCTCTGTTCAGGATTTGGTCCTCTTCTGACCGTTGGTGATACTCCTGCGGGGTGAGCCCGTCGAGGCTCGTGTGCGGGCGGTGGTGGTTGTAGTCGTCGCGCCATGCCGCAATCAGATGGCGGGCATGGCGCATGGTCGGGAACAGGTGTTCGTTGAGGCATTCGTCCCGCAGTCGTCCGTTGAAGCTCTCAACGAAGCCGTTCTGCATCGGTTTGCCGGGCGCGATGTAATGCCATTCGACCTGGCGATCCTCCTGCCACTTCAGCATGGCGTTCGATGTCAGCTCCGTGCCGTTGTCGCTGACCACCATGCAGGGGAAGCCACGCATCTCGGCGATCCGGTCCAACTCCCGGGCGACCCGGATGCCGGAGATCGACGTATCCACGACCGTCGCCAGGCATTCCCGGCTGAAGTCGTCGATCACGCAGAGGATGCGGAACCGGCGGCCGTCCGCCAGCGCGTCCGACACGAAGTCGAGCGACCACCGCTGGTTCGGACCTTGGGGGATCTTCATGGGTGCTCTGCTCCCGATCGCGCGCTTGCGTCCGCCGCGTTTACGGACCGTTAATCCTTCTTCGCGGTAGAGCCGGTAGAGCTTCTTCCAGTTCACTTCCCAGCCTTCCCGCCTCAGCAGGATGTGCAGGCGGCGATAACCGAACCGGCGCCGCTCAGACGCCAGTTCCTTCATCCTGGCGCGCAGCTCCGTGTCAGCCGAGCGCTTCGATGTCCGCCGATACACACGTGGATCGATCCCGGCCAGCGCACAGGCCCGCCGCTGCGAGTAGCTCTTCTCTGTCATGGCCCAGTCCACAGCCTTCCTACGTGAGCCGGGCCTCAGAAGTTTTTTCCGAGCATCTCTTTCAGCGTGGCCACATCCATCATCTGCTCGGCAAGCATCTTCTTCAGCTTCGCGTTCTCGGCCTCGAGCGCCTTCAGCCGCTTGGCATCGGCAACCTCCATGCCGCCGTACTTCCGTCGCCAGTTGTAGAAGGTCGCGTCGCTGATCCCGTGCTTGCGGCACAGATCGGGCGCGCTCATGCCCGCCTGATGCTCCTTCAGGATACCAATGATCTGCGCTTCGCTGAAACGGCTTCTCTTCATCGTCTGTCTCCTCAGTTGGAGAACAGGCTAACCTCAAATCGAGGACGTTTCAGGGGAGCAGGTCACCTGTACTCATGACAAAATCCCACTTTTGTCATGAGTTGCAGCTGGTCGCATGCATAGACTGACAA